>CAZOAX010000088.1:0-2032 GCA_964577735.1 uncultured bacterium | reverse complement strand
AGTTTTCAGGCTGTGCTTTGTTCATTCCATAATTACCTCATAACATGTTATACGCTAAGCTTTATTTAGCTTAGTTATCAACATACCCCCTTGTGGCATCGCTTTCAAGTGAATTTACGCAACTAATTTAGGGAAGAATGTTCATAAAAAAACACTATCTAGAAAGAGTGGACTGTGCCGCCGGCGGCGATAAAGCCTTGGATTTTGCGTTTTCCACTTGGGGAGATGGCATCTGAATGCACGTAAAGGGTGTCAAGACCATGCCACGCAGCGATGAGCTGATCTTCGGGGATGAGCTTGGCGTCGGGATGGTCTTCGAGGATTTGACGATAGGGAGCGAGTTTGCTGGGATCCGCCATGGAGAAGGAGGGCATGCAGATTCCGATGGATTTTTCCTCTTCTGTTTTCCATTCGAACTTGTCGTTTATGAAATAGTGCTTGACATCTTCATAGCAGTCAGGGGCGGTCAGAAGAGCTTGAAGGAGCTTGTCTTCCGGCAGGTTATCGAAAATCACGTAGGGAGTGATGTCATCGAGGAGTTTTTGTGAGAGCTGGACGAGGTATTCTGCACAGACATCTCGCGCAAATAGGGACTTAACAAAAGGATCATTTGGATTAACTTTGCGGTTCTGGCACCATTCAGGAAATGAGTCATCTGTGTAGGAGTAGTCCGTACTGCCCTTGTAGAGGGCGACGCCGAGGGAAAATTTATGGAACTCGCTCCATATTTTATCTTTGAAATGGTCGATGGCATGCGTGAAGTTCAGGAACTGGCCGGGATCGCTTAGAGGTTTTTGCAGTTCAGAAAAGAGCCCAAAATCTAAAAGCCAAAGGATCTTTTTACCGGAAGCAACCGCCATCAATGCCTGAGTACGGAGAGGGCGCCAGTCAAGATTTGAAGAAGGTCTTGCATCGCATACGATGATCATGATTTCCTCCACTGATGGTAGTAAATATTTTTTCCTTTTTTACGCCACATGGCTTCGAAAAACGAGCTGCCATAGCCGGGAAGTGCATTGATGTAGAATGGTTCAGGCGCCAGGGGAGAAAATAACTGGGATACTTTCAGTTCCTCTGTCATCACGTTGGAATAATCATCATCGTCTGTCACAAATGTCAATCCGCCTTGAAGATTCAAGATCCGGTCCATTTGCTTTAGAAATGGTTGCTGGATGATCCGATGTTTCCAGTGTCTTTTCTTCGGCCAAGGATCGGGGAAATTAACAAAAACTTCTGAAATGGAGCCATCTTTAAAATAACGCTCGGTGATGAGCTGCCCTTCGCCACAAATGACAAATAGGTTTTTTAAATTCTCCCTTTGCCCGCAGCCCCAGGTCTTTGCGGCCCTTTCAAATTTTTGCTCGATAGCGATCCAGTTCACATCGGGAAATTCACGTGCTTTTGATGCAATCCAAGCTCCATTGCCACTGCAATATTCGACATGCAAAGGGGCCGAATTACCAAAAATTGCCTGAGAGGAAATCTCAACCGGCTCATACTCATCTAAAAGGGGCGGAACAAATAGGATCCCGTCTTGTTTTAAGACTCTTCTATCGCGCCATTTGTAAGGATATCGTAGTATTTCACTCATATAATGCATAGAGTTTAAAGCTCTTGAGTTTTATACTCAAGAAATCAAACAATCGAAGGACCTGAAATGACTGGACGGAACGACCCCTGCTGGTGCGGAAGTGGAAAAAAATTTAAGAACTGCCATTATCCAATGAAAGAAAGCGATGTCAAGGACACCGGCGTAATGCAACGCACCCAATATTGGACAAGATACGGGATCCGGATCAAAACGGAAGAACAGATCAAAGGAATCCGGGAATCCTGCCATTTGGCAGCTCTACTTCTTGATGAAACCTGCAAACGCGCAAAAGCCGGCGTCACAACATCAGAGCTCAATGATTTTTGTCATCAAATGCATCTGGATAAAAAAGCGATCCCGGCTCCTCTTGGCTATGGCTCCCCTCCTTTCCCAAAAAGCATCTGCACCTCGCTGAATGAAGTGATCTGCCACGGTATCCCT
>CAZOAX010000087.1:0-7762 GCA_964577735.1 uncultured bacterium | reverse complement strand
GATTGATCATTATAGGACATATTTACGCTAACTGGATCCATGTTTATCTCCCTTTTTTTTAAAAGGAATTGTAATTAATTGAAGCATATCACTCAAACCTTAAATGTAATCAGGCAACAAAAAAAAGGTCACATCTATCCCTATAGCAGCTAAGAAGGCATTGTCGAACGATTTAATTTTTTTTACTAAAAATCAAATATTTTCCGCACACTATTTGCAAACTCGCTATCTCGTATCCTGTCTATTAAATTCTCGATTGTAATCGGATCTTCTTCCTCTTTTTCAACCTCTACAAGCGCTTCCTGAACCACTTCTTCAACTTCTGCCTGAGATTCCTCTTCAACTTTTTCAAGCTTCAATTCTTCCATTACAGGGTCTTCACCCTTCGTTTCTTCTAAATCCAGTTCCACATCAACTGTTTCTACATTAACTTCCTCTTTCAATTGATCTGGTTCAGGGAGCTCATCTTCCATTTGTGGTTCCTCCTTCAATTCTATCTTGGGCTCTTCAAACGAAGACTCATTTTCTATAGGTTCATTGATAGCATCTGTGGCTGCTTCAGCAAGCACTAATTCACTAAGCCTTGCCTTTATAGCATCCTCAAAATTGCAGTTTTTTATTTCATTTCTGATGGCTTTGCGCTTCAGTCCTGTCCGTTTAGCAACACTATTAATATTGACTATTGAATCGTCATCCTTGCCTATAGATACCCATGAACGTGTAAAGTGCTTTAAGAAAAAAGCTTCAATTCTTTCAAAACAACTGGAATCTTGATTAATGATGCGATATGCAACATCAATTTTTTTCTCCGGACTAGTAAACTCTAGCCTCCTGGTTTGATCATTATATGTGACGATTATGTTAACTGGATCCATACATTCTCCTTAGTTGGTAAGAAGATTGTAGGTATTTAGAACATATCACTCAAAAAGAAATATCTGCTTCCAATCATTCTTCATGCTGATGATACCCCAATTGCTCTGTTTGGCCTGATCATAAAGCGCTTGAGTAAAAGTACCCACTTTCGTATCAGGTAAGCCATTTGCAGGTCCATAGGCATATTCACGAACTGCATCATCGTGTAACACAAGCATGGCAAGACGAAGACCGCTCCCGCCTTTTGCATACTCAAGCATTTGTTGGTCACCTGGCGAATTTCCAAATGCCGCAATCGGTCGTTTACCGATCATAAGATGGATCCCCTCAGGCTTTCCTCCGTAATTGTCATTCAATAAGATCTTTGGCAATTTCATCAAAACGGATTTGCCATCTGTATAACTATATTTGACTTCTCCTGATGAACCCACAACTTGTTCAGGAGGAATTTGATAGACATCCCTTGCATAGACCCGTACAAAATCCTGTCCACCACCAGTTACGATATAGGTTTTAAAACCATTTGCTCGAAAATGCTCCATGAGCTCCTGCATGGGTAAATATGTAAGCTCAAGAAATGATCGTCCCCATCTAGGATCTTTTGCTGTTTGCAACCACTTTTCTACATCCCAAGCAAATTGCTCGGTCGTCATTCCCGATAAAACAACTGTGGCTAAATCCATTAAATCTTTTTCAGTCAGTTGCATGATCGCTTCTTTATTACCTGAGATCACCGTTTTAAACGGCTCCTTATCCTTTAATTCAGGCCTATCTTTTGCTATTTGTCGAATACGATCAAAAATAAAGACAAGCTGGCTGTAAAGAGGATGCTCGACCCAAAGCGTCCCATCTTGATCAAAGACAGCAATTCGATCTTCAACAGGCACAAAATCTGCGCTTGATGGATCCGTTGTTTTTTGGATGAATTGCAAAATGGATTGCTTGATAGGTCCCTCATTCCATGAAGGCAGGATTTCCTTTGCCTGCAAGATAATAGGGAGAAGAAAAATTAAAATATAGGTTCTCATAGCCTTTTCTTAACAAAATAACTATATACTTGCAATCTAGAGCTGTGCTATGACGCTTGTATGATTTTATTCCTTCTTCTAATTAGTTATTTTGCACATGCCGAGATGGTTTTCATTCCTGGCGGGGAGTTTACAATGGGAGCAGATTATGCCGGTGCCAAAAAAGATGAAGCCCCTCCTCGTCAAGTAAAAGTGAAGGGCTTCTGGATGGACAAAACGCTTGTCACAAACAAACAATTCAAAGAGTTTGTCGATGCAACCGGCTATGTGACGACTGCTGAAAAAGCGCCGACATTAGAAGAGATCATGAGCCAAGTCCCGGAAGGCACTCCACCACCAGCTCAAGAGCTCCTCGTTGCATCCTCCCTTGTTTTTAAACCGACAAAAGGACCTGTCCCACTAAACTCTAACAGAATATGGTGGGATTGGAAACAAGGTGCTGATTGGAAGCATCCTCTTGGACCTAAAAGTTCAATCGTAGGAAAAGAAAAACATCCCGTCGTCCACATCTCCTGGTATGACGCTAATGCCTATGCAAAATGGGCTGGAAAAAGACTGCCAACAGAAGCTGAATGGGAATTTGCTGCCTATGGCGGAAAAAAAGATATCCGCTACGTTTGGGGAAATGAGGAATTTTCAGAAGACAAACCTCAAGCAAACATTTGGCAAGGTAAGTTTCCTTACAGCAGCACTAAACCTGATGGATACATTGGCACAACTGATGTGAACACTTTTCCTCCAAATGGGTATGGGCTCTATGACATGGCGGGCAACGTATGGCAATGGTGCCAAGACCTTTATCATGCAAGATATTATGGCCAAGAAAACAATTCAGTTAATCCCCAAGGGCCCAAAACAAGTTTTGATCCAGATGAACCCCACGCAACCAAATATGTGCATCGAGGAGGATCTTTCCTATGTCATTCTTGTTATTGTAAAGGATACCGGATCACAGCCCGCATGAAAACTTGCCCAGACACAAGTCTCAACCACCTAGGTTTTAGATGCGTATCTGATGAAAAGAAGTGAGCGGTCAGGATGACCGCTCACTTGAAATTATAGCTTCTTAACAGTTAATTGGTTGTTAACGTCTTTTACGCCATCAACACTTTTAACTTGATCATGTACTTTTACAACGTCGTCATTTGTATCGACTGCACCTGTGATTAAGACAATACCGTTGCTAGTTCTGAGGATAATTGCATCAAAACCCTTAGAGAACCATCCACTGCTTAATTTTTCACGGATTTTTGCATTTAGAACTTTATCTTCTGGAGTAGCGGCCGCATCCTGTGGATATTTATCATCAGTCTTCTTCACATCTACACCATTGGCTTTAACATCACCATTTTTCACATAGTTTGGATCCACAGCAATTTGATTGTTCACACCACGGACACCGGCAATTTTTCTTACAGCTTCATCGGCTTTGGTTTTATTCTCGATTGTATCAACTGTTCCTCTTAAAGTAACAATACCCATTCTTACTTCGCTGTTCACTTCCGGATATCCTTTTGTCAACCAACCAGCTCCCAATGCTTCTTTAACTTTACGGTTGATCTCCTCATCAGAAACACCATTGTCCCAATTGCTTGTGTTCACTTGGTTTGGATTTACATACTGCTTTTGCTCAGTACGGCTCCAGTCATTAGGATTTTTTTGAACTTGTTGATACTGAGTAGGTTGAGCTGACTGTCCTTGGTAGTAGCCTTGGTTTCCTTGGCCTTGATAGTAAGCTTGTCCTTGATAGCCTTGGCTATTTTGGTATCCGCTATTGTAGTAATTGCTGCCTTGATCTTGATAGTAATTAGCAGAAAGAACTTGAGCACAACCTAAAATAAGCAAAGTTGATAATGCTTTCATATTTAACTCCATAATAGATTAATAAAAATTACTAGAAATCCCCACAAACTTCACACTGTCATTTAATTTAATTTATTGCAAGACAGCAAACATTTATTTCTATATCATTGTTTATTAACAACTTAAATTAAGGTTAATTATGATTCAATTCTCATGGCATGAATGGCAAACAGAAGACAACTCATTCCAAGAGAAACTGGGGCAAGCCATGAAGAGCGGTTTTTTTTATTTGGGCATTCCTGAAGAATTGAACAAAAATATACCTTTTGCCGTCCAATATGCAGAAAATCTACGGAATAACACAGCATTGAAAAGCATGGACCTTGGTGGAATAACGCTTGGATATAAAAAAAGACCAGAAACTCAGATTGCAACATTTAATACTCGAAAGCATCAGTGGAAAGAAATTTTCCCAAATGAGATTTTTGAAATTGTAGATGCAATGCACATGATTGGGATGGAAGTCCTTAAGAAATCTCTTCGTCATTTGTCAGTGCCGGAAAATGCATGGAGTATAGCGACAGGGAACTTAACCAATAATGAAGGCGAAAGTAATTTTTCGATCAATCACTATAAACCTAAGAATAAAACGTTAGGCTTAATCCCTCATAAAGATATCGGCTGGGTTACAGTATTGTTCATCAATAAACACGGCCTTCAAAAACGCAATGATAGTAACGAATGGGAAGCCATCCCTCCAAAAGAAGGACATTTTATTGTGAATTTTGGGCAATCTTTTGAAATTTTTGTTAATTCAGTCGATAAATTAAAAGCATCTATCCACCGAGTGCAACAGCTTGAAGAAGAAAGAATTTCATTGGTTTCTTTCCTGCAACATACAAAGGGCATGGACATTTATAATGTAGACGCTGAAGGACAACTCATTCGGAAAGGCTCTTATGATGACTTTGGCAAGATTTGCAAAACTGACTTCCAAAACCTGCAAAAAGAACTCGAATCAGAAAGAAAAACCTAAATCCACATGGAAGGGGGCTGGCCTTGATCTGAAAATGATACGAGAATCAGCATTATAAGAAGCAAGTTCTGGGCTGAATCCAGCTGTAATGGAAACGATCGGTATAAAAACAAAGCTCTTAAACGCCAAGAATAGATGAATGCTGGCAGAGCTTAACTCAAGATCTGCCGGGGCCGTATACTTCTCATCGATGCAGCGCGCAAAAAAGTTATATGGACTAACGAAAATACCTGACACAAACTTCAAAGAGGCAATGATCAAGTGCGCAAGCACATCAATAATTCCGGTAATCGGAGTGGCGATCACTCCGACTACTCTTGATCCTATTATTCCAAAAACTTGATTACGTGAAGATTTTTCCCACTCAGCAAGTGTGTGGGAAAGCTCATAGGTCACATTCAACTTTTCAATTTGGGAAAGTTCCACTTATGAAAAAATCCCTTTAATCTTATCGAGGAACCCTTTTCGTTTTGGCTGGTTGCTTGGGCCTTCCAGATCTGCAAATTCTTTTAGGAGAGATTTTTGTTTTTCAGAGAGCCCGCTTGGAGTCTCTACAAAGATCTTTACCAAAAGATCACCTTTTCCTTGTCCATGGACATTCGGAAACCCTTCTCCTTTAACGCGGAAAATCGATTCATTTTGGGCGCCTTCAGGAATAGTGATCCGGCATGTGTGGTTGTAAAGGGAAGGAACTTCTTTTTTACAACCAAGTGCAGCCTCTGTAAAACTGATCGGAAGATGTAATAAGATGTTGTTTCCATCTCTTTCAAAGATGGCATGATGCTCAACTGTGATAAAGACATAAAGATCACCAGCAGGTCCGCCTTCAGCTCCGGCATCGCCATAACCGCTCATCTTTAAACGCATGCCACTGTCCACACCTGCAGGAATATGTACTTTCACACGTTGCTTTTCTTTAACAACCCCTTCACCATCGCATTTTTTGCAAGGATCGGTGATCATGCGACCCTCGCCGTGACACTTTGGACATGGCATCGACATGCTAAAAAAGCCTCTTTGCTCCAACACTTGCCCTCTACCACCACATTGCGTACATTTTTTTACACCTGTTGGAGAAGTCGTACGTTTTCCATGACAGTCAGGACAGGAAACATGATTGGTAATTGCAAGCTCTTTATCAACACCTTTTGCAGCTTCTTCAAATGAGATCGTAATGTTGACGCGCTTGCTTGAGCCTTGGCGACGTCCCCCTCTTCCCCCTCTTCCATCTTGAGCAAAGTCTCCACCGCCGAAAAAAGCTTCGAAAATAGAATCTCCGCCACCTCCACCGCCTCCGCCAAATGCACCCATAAATGTGCGCATCGCTTCATCCATAGAGGAAAACCCTTGACCGCCGCCCATGGAAGCACCGGACAACCCATCTTTACCATGTCTATCGTAAATAGGTCGTTTTTGTTCGTCGCTTAGGACTTCGTAGGCCTCAGAGATTTCTTTGAATTTTTTTTCGGCTGTTGCGTCGCCTGGATTTTTGTCGGGATGGAATTGAAGCGCTTTTTTTCTATACGCTTTTTTGATTTCTTCTTGGCTTGCGTTTCGGGAAACTTCTAAAACTTGATAGTAATCTGTCATGTGCTATCACCAATTTTGATGTAGTTAAGGCAATTTAGCCGAAATTGATGGATGAATCCATAATATGCTCAATTTGCGAAAAATTTGAATAAAATAACCCAAATAATCAATGTCTAGCAAAAAACTTTTGCTATCAGATTACTTGGGCCATATACCATCGGTATATTAAGATTAACGTTGCTTTTTGTATTTAAGAGCAGCTTTGGATTTTGCTCTCTTAGCAACTGATGGTTTGCAATAAAAACGATGTGCTTTTACAGCCTTCATCACGCCTTCTTTATCTAATCTTTTTTTCAGCGCTCTTAGTGCTTTATCTAGAGGCTCTCCAATACGAACTTTAACACATGTCATCGCGTTTTTTCCTGGATTTTAACTGTTGTTGCCATATTTTAGCTGATAGAAGCTTTTAATCCCACTTCTAAATTCTACTTCTTTCAATTTCCACTTGAGTTTTACGTAAATATAAAAGCTTGAGCTCTGCTTTTCGGCTAAAACGGTTGCTTTTGTAGTACTCATCAATTTTTTGTGCAAAAACCTCACCGGAAGGAATTCCGTCTTCCCATTTAGCCTGAGGGGCAAAGCAACTGATCTTTTCCTGCAATTCCTTTAGATGAGGCGTCACAATGACCTCTATCCCTTTCAACGCTTCTTGCATTTGATCCAAAGCTACCACCTGCGGCTCATCATCAAATTGCACAAGTTTACCATCAAAATTCCCCTTAATCAGGTAAACACCTCCATATCTTGCATCAAGAGCTGCAGCAAACGCGCCCGGGATCGTTGGCACAAAACTCATCAAACTGCAAATTCCAACCAGAGGAAGGCGCAAGGCATAAGCCATCGACTGAGCGATAGATGCTCCGACCCGTATTCCCGTGTAGGATCCAGGCCCAACACCACATCCGATCAGATTCAAATCCTTGGGAGACAAGCTATGGCGGCTAAGCAAATCCAAAAGGGAAGGAAATAGATTTTTTGAATTCTGCAAACCAGCAGGAAGCCTTAACATTTCCATTAGCTGCCCATCACATGCAAGCCCTATAAATGCTACCTCAGTAGCTGTATCGATTATAAGTTGTAACATGAAAATTATTTTATCTTAATGGTTATAAAATATGTATAATATTTACCTGTTCTTTACAAAAACCCTATCCCAATATGCTCCTCTTGCCCTTACCCCTACCCTTACCCTTGCCCTTGCCCTTGCCCTTGCCCTTGCCCTTGCCCTTGCCCTTGAAATGCAATTGTTTTAGCAAATAATGCAAGAAATTTCGATCACTAAAAGAATGGGTAAGGGCAGGGGCAAGGGCAAGGGTAAGTTTTTAAGGCAAGGGTAAGTTTTTAAGAGGGAAGAAGCCATTGAATCTTTCACTTACATCCAGTAAACGAATTGCCCCTTAAGATAGGGGAAATTACTATGAACAACTCA
>CAZOAX010000086.1:0-7798 GCA_964577735.1 uncultured bacterium | reverse complement strand
AATCCCATCTGGATTGCCCGATTCCTCTACATATATACTCCAACCTTTTTCCACTTCCACATCAAAGCTTCTAATATCACTCAACCAATGCTGGGTTTTTAATTCTACAGCTTTCACACCAACCATTCCATTCCACGCATATCGACAAACAGATCTTAATACATCAAAAATCGGATACACCAACTCCCCTACCGCTTGAACCGCAGGAAGGATCACATGCCTTCCCACCACAAAGCCTAGAGATGACTCAATAGGAGTGTAGTTCACCTGAGTTGTTCTAATCGGACATTGTGATGTTTTGCAAAGTGTCATCATACGCTCTTAGGTTTTTGATTGAATAATATCTTATAAACCTAATAATTATAATGAATCAAGCGTAGAGGTGTCATGAGAAGCTATTTATTCCTTCTTTTTAGCATTATATCCCCCCTCTACCATGCAGAAAGCTATCAATTTGCCCTCGTTAGAGATCTTTCAGACTCATTTATCGATAGCTTAAAACTGAATCCCCCTCCTGAACCTATCGACCTCAATTTAGCAAAACAGCAACATGAAAATTACATCGACATGCTAGAGACGCTGATTCCAAACGTCATCAGAATGCCTGCAGACCATACCCACCCCGACTGTAATTTCATTGAAGACACGGCCATCATCGTCAATGACATCGCAGTGATCAGCCTAATGGGTGCACCTGAAAGACAGGGCGAAGAAATCCCCGTCGCAAAGGCTCTCACAGAACTTGGATTGAATATAATCCCTCTTCAAGCTCCTGCCACCATGGATGGCGGCGATATTCTCTTTACAGGGAAACACCTATTTGTCGGCCTTTCCAAGCGCACAAACCAATGCGCCATAAACCAACTCAAAAACATTTTTCAAGACAAACTCGAAGTAATCGGCATCCCTGTTATCGAAGGGCTGCACTTCAAATCCGTCATCAGCCTCTTTGATTCACAAACACTGATCGTAGCTGACACCCCCGCCGGACATAAAATCCAGGAAAGCATCCAAAACGCATGCAACGACTACCAATTTATCACAGTTCCAGACGCTACCGCTTCAAATGCCTTAAGAATCGGCTCTACCCTGATCATTCAAGACAACTTCCCAAAATCTGCAGCCATCCTGCAAAAACTCTGCGACGAAAACTCAGTCACCGTTCTTAAAATAAACATGTCCGAGCTCATCAAAGCTGACGGCGCCCTTACCTGCGGCAGCCTGCTTTTTAACTAGTCACCGAATTTCTTCACAACTCCGTCAATAGCACGGAGACAATCTTGTGGATTGATTTGAGAAGTGATATAGCGCAATGAAACACCTGTAAAAAGATCCAAATCGTCACGGAAGGTCAATGAAGGATCTACATCCACATGGACTTTAAAGCAGGAATCCTGACAATTCCTTAGTTGAGCTAAATCTTTTGAACCATCGTAGGCCAGCATCCCTTTTAAATCTTTGCAGAATTGAGATTCATCAATGTGAATATCTTGCTTTTCATAGTGCTTGCTCAGAGTGAATTGATTCATCCACGCATGGTGTAAACGCACGCAAACTGAATGGTTTTTAGTATTAAAATATTGCTCTAAATTAAAAGCATGACGTACAGCAAGCCTGATTTTTGCAATAGCTTCTATAGACTTGACATCTCTTACTTGAAGCGGATCAAGTTCAATAAGGATGACATGATAAATCATCGAACATTGCTCTGAAATTTTAGTTTTATTGGTTCTCATTTCTTCATGCAAATGATCAATGACATTGTCATTGAAGCTAAATATAGATGTAGAAATAGTCTCGGTAAGATATAGCTCCAGCATATGCTTTTTAAAGATGTTCAGACATTTCATAACCTCTGAGGAAGCAATGTCAATCTTTCTTCCACTTAATAGTGCTTTATTAATGTCTAACACAGCATTACCTGAGAGCAAGTGAATGACGTGGCACTCTTTTCTTAAATACTTTTCAGCGTAAGGGCCATATAAAGAAATTCTCGTCGCAGAAGACTCTTTTAGTAGGTCCGCAATTTGTTTTGCACGATGTTCACCTACGAAGAACACGTTTAATAAAAGAAGGTTCTCATAACAATTTGTCATTGGATCATCTGACAAATTCCCTTTCTGATAGATCTTTTTAGTTATATTACTGATCAGTTTTTCCCACAAACTCGCATTTGCAGCCCAATTCTTAATCTTGCCATGCACCACATCCGCACTGCTTTTTTCTACTAGAACGTTTTGATTTTTTACACTACAAGCTGAAATCATAATAAAACCTAAATAAATTGCATAAAGCATTGTATTACATAAGATGCATTACTTGCATTATAATTAGATTCATCCAGCCTTCATTTGCGTAAGAGTGTGTCTTCAAAATTCGATCGGATGATTTATGAGCTTTCTTCAACTTATATTTAATATTGAAAAATAACAAATAAACCTGAATGAGCTTCAAATTTTAGCCAAAAAAGCCCTTGAAAGGGGCTAAAGATCATGGATTTTATTCCCTAGCGGATTTTAGATATTCAGAGCGCTCTTTTAACGAAGGATGAAAAATATCCAAACGGGTATTGCCATCCTTCGTAATTGTGATTTTTTTATACAGACTAGAAAAAGAGTTATCTTCCATATTCCTATTTCTATAACTAAGTTGAGACTGTCTCATTTTTTCAAAAAAATCTGAAGCCGCTTTTTTTCCCTCGTTTGAACAGATGGACAATGCCAATAAATCAGCACATTTCTCCCTCCGTTTTGAGTATATAGACTTAACAAAAAGAGAAGTGATCTGGCCAACCATAGCTGCAGGCGAAGATACTTTTGTTAAAACAATAACAGCCGGTGTGAAATAAACTGCTGTTGAAGGCACTAGAATACTTGCCGCTAAAGTCGATATAACACCCGCTACGCAAATGGCAGTACACAACCTTAAATAATCATTTGCTTTTATATGAGCAAGTTCATGTGCCAGTATAAACTCCAACTCATCTAGATTTAAATCACAAGCAAACTCAGGGTTGATGATAATGCCGGCCCTTCCAAAAAGCCCGACACCAGTACAACCTATGGCCAACCCGGGATTGTCCGTTTCCATTAACTCTATTGGCTTGCTGAACTCTAGTTTTTTGGCTAGCTCCTGAATAATGGGTTCTAAGTACTTTACCCTTTCTACATTATTCTCTTGGCATCGCAATTTAATCGCAAAAACACCTGGAATAAGCTTTAAGCCAAATAAACTCCCAGAACACAAATTGAGCATCGACACCACCATCAAAAATAAAACACGATATCATAATAAAGCAATTATGCCCAAAATCCTATTGTTAAAATTCACAAACAATCCGATAATACATCGACAAAAACCACCCATTAATGAAAATGAAAAACCTCCTACTAATCTTGCACTGCATTCTCTTATCCGCATGCACCCCCAAATTCATTGTCGAAGTAGATTCCCTCTGCACACCAACAGCAAAAGAAAAGACATCCTATACTCTAGTTCCGGGAAACAAAGACTGCTCAAAACTAGATCTACAATACATCGAATTTGAAACGTATACCAATAGAGCTCTTCAGAATATAGGATTCCATCACGCTTCTGAAGATGAGCCTGCCGAAGTACTGATCACACTCTATTTTGGCATTTCCGATCCCGAGTCCCATGAATACATCTACTCGGTTCCTGTGTACGGACAAACAGGAACCACTGCCTCCACCACTTATTGCAATGGATGGACAAACACTACCTACACACCAAATTACGGTATAGTCGGGTCAAATACGCATGTAGACATCAGTGTCGTCTTTAAAAGCTACCTAACCCTCGTAGCGACAAATGAAACAAGAACCTTGTGGCAGACAAATATCACTCATGTGGGTGAAACAGGAGACCTAAGAATCCTATTTCCCATCATGCTCGCCGCCGCAAAAGACCATATCGCCACTGACACCGGTAAAATCATCCAGATTAAATTGAAAGAAAAAGATGAGCGGGTCTTAGACATCAAAGGCATATCTAAAATTTAACAAAATTTGTTCATGTTTGAATTTAACTTTTATTACTCAATTACTCTAAAAATAATTTAAATTGAATCAATTAAGCCGCAACTGTTATCATATATAATAAAGAGCTGATTAAACATGTTTAAATTAACAAAATTACTTTTATTCATATCATTAATTTCATCCGGTTTACATGCTGATCCAGAAAAAAAATCGTCCCTATATTATGTGAAGCTAGGGGTTGCTCATTCCTCCTCAGGTTTAGCTAATTTTGGATTCGGCGCTCGATTTCAAAGAGATTACTGCGGGTTTGATCTATCAGCAAATTTGAGTACTTTAGTTTTCATCAATGAAGCTTCTTTAAAAGGGATATTTTTATATTATCCTCAGCCAGAAAAAAGACACCAACTCTATTTTGGGATTGGCCCTGGAGTAGGATATCACAGCGCCTCAGTTCCTATGGGCGGACCTTATGGCAGTGCAACAACTGAGTATGGCAATATAACCCTAGAAGGTGTTATAGGATATGAATTCCGACATTCGCAACACTTTAAAACATTTATTCAACTGGAACTATCTCAACCCATTTTCATTTTTGGAAAACACACATATCATTCCCGTTATAAACCTGGAGCTGCCTTAATGGGAGGAGTTGGATTCTAAGCTCTGATCTTTTGAATTATGTGTTTCAAGCAATCAAACAAGATCTTGTTTTCACTTTTCCTTAATCTTTCGATCATTGTCTTTACGTTAAGTATTAAAAACCTAAAAATTTAAACATATCATCCATTGATTTATGCGCTCTTTGCCCTTCAATTCTTTCGCTTGTATCCAATGCATCTGGTGTTTCCTCTACCCCTCCTTGTTCATTCTTTCGTTATAACTCGCAAAAACACATAGAATCACGGCAAAATTATGATTGCCATATGGCATGACATGCTATATAATAAATATATACATGGTAAAATATGACAGAAAAATGGCATGTGTTATTATCAAGAGATGCCAAAAAACAATACATCAAATTGCGTTATAGTGGACAAAAAAAGCCTTCCATTATCGATGTAATAGATGCTTTTGTAATTGATTTAAGCATGAATGGGCCAACACTTATTGATTGGACGAATTGCAGAAGGCAAAATGAACTATTTTCATCATTGCCATCTAAAAAAAGGCAGTCCCACCTATGTAGCCTGCTGGAAAGTCGTTAATGAAAAAGAAAACAAAATAGAGGTTTTTTATGTTGGAACACATGAAAACGCACCATACTAGCAAACCTGTAAAGGTAACGATTTCGATAAAAGGGACTCAGAAAGTATCTTATCTACCAGAAAAGAACATTGAAAAACTGGAAGCTTTTTTAGAAAAATATTCTGACACTAGCAACAAGTCTATTACTTGGGAAACGCTAGCTAATGACAGAATAGCGAAATACAAAAAATCAGGCTTGGTCCTACGTGGCATGCGCTACAGAGAGGGTATTTCACAAAAAGACTTAGCTAAAAAAAGCAAAGTAAATCAAACCGAAATCTCCAAAATTGAGAATGGGAAAAGAGCGGTGGGAGAAATTGTTGCAAAAAGACTTGCCAAGGCCCTCAATTTTGACTTTAAACTACTAATTGATGCGTAAAGTTGCAATTTTCATGACCACTAAACAAGACGTTGCTTCACGGCTCACACACTAATGAAATTGTTTATTACATCAACCATACCAGAACATAAATTATAATTAGATTATTTTAGTTGTAAAACAGATACAAAAATGATAATTAAACTAACACCCCTCATGTAACTTCAACATTAATTGGATCTTTTAAAGTTAAAATAACGACTTTTTCAGGACGATCACCCAGCTCAACACTCATGTATTCAGGAGGGCCCGGATAAACTGTTTCCCGTAGCATACAACAGCTCAACCTCTTCAGGTTCATAGAAAACAGTCATTAGCTCGTGTGTAAGCAACTCGCTCTCCAATGCCGTATCTGCGTCTAAAACGATTACATCTGCAAAGAGATCAGAAGATCTTTTAAAATTTCCAATAACTTGCACTCGCTTAGCAAGGAGTGGCATAAATTCTTCTGCAAGGCATACTTGAATATGGGAATACAATGCGTCTCTTGTGGCTATCTGCTGTTTTCCTATCATAACAGAATGAGAAAGAACTACAGACTGATCTGTGACTAGAACGACAGCTTTCTTGATTACCAGTCGGATTTTTTATGATAGTTCTCTCTGCACGCTTTGATGCTCCTTCAACAGTGACATTTTGCTCAAATTCCCAGCCATATCCTGCTATTCCGATAAATAAAGATACAAAAAAACAAGCTTTAAAAACCAAAGTTTCAACATATCATGTCTCTACATGGAGTTTCGTTTGGAAATGGACGAAGATATAAATGTTTTTTATTATGTACAACAACAGCCCGTAATAGACTATTTTCGGCCGAGACGCAGGGCACTGCTTCTTGCAGGCCCAAAGAGCAATACACGAAGCGTCCAAAAGATATTGGGGGTTCCCCCGGTTTTTAAATGCTTAGACTTTCAGGATTGCGACGAAGGGCGCTGCTTCCTGCAGGCCTGAGGAGTAATCGTGGAAAGATGAGCGTTTAAAAATTGGGGGCGGTCAGACTCGAACTGACGAAGACGTGAGTCGAGAGATTTACAGACCCTGCACATTCCACAAACTGGCACAAACCAACGCACTCAGACATCAAAGCCTTAATGCTTTAAGTCGTCTGCAATTGTGCTGAGTTATGTCATTTTACGCTACTTATTTCCACTCAAGTGCGTAAAAATCGCGTAAAGTCTTGAGCTGCTTATTCATGAATGGTAAGATCTTCTCAAAAACTTAGTTAATATATGCATATTTTTATTGATGAAGCCGGAAGAGCATTAACTTCAGATGCAAAACCAGTAGCGTGCGTAACTGCCTTGGTGGTTCCCGATAAACAAGTTGAAGATCTGAATAGGTGGTTTTTGAACATCGAAAACCAACATGGAATGCAAGTAAAGGGAAGAAAGTTGAGCATGGAATCAAGGAAGATGATTCTTAAAGAGCTTCAACAATTTGATGTTTTTATTGAGTGTACTGCAATTGATATGAAACTCCAAAGTGATGCGGGCATATCAGAGCATCGTGAAAAGAAAGCGGCATTTATGTCAACTTTTCCTCCACCTAACAACCCATTTGCACTTGCACTCAGAACTAAATTTGCTAAGAAAATCCTATCCACCCCTAATCAACTATATATTCAAGCTATACTAAGCTGGAGATTAATCGACTTAGTTATGAGACACGCTACTATTTATTACAGCCAAAAAAGACCTGAAGAACTTGGCGCCTTCCATTGGATTATCGATCCTAAAGATGCTGGGAGGATAACCCCATACGAAGAGATGTGGACACAATTAACATTACCTTTCTTACAATCTCAACCACCCTTGACATGCGTCACAGGTCAGGACTACAGCTTTCTTGATAAATACTCGATAACTAACATAGAAGAGTGGATATCTGATTCAGGAAAAACAATATCTGCAGATGATCATGCGCTTGATTTAAAAAAAATAATGTTGGAAAACTTATCTTTTCCTGACGATAAAAATACCCCGGGATTGAGAATAGTTGATGTAGTGGCAAATACAATTCATCGAATGCTCAATGATGGACAAGAGAGTATTCTATCTGACATTCTAGGCCCGCTATTCTTTAAAAGAACTGATCAAAATTGCATCACTCTTATTACTCTTTCCGAAGCTTCTAAAGAAAAGATTAGAAGTCGTGGGTACAAAGCTACAAT
>CAZOAX010000085.1:0-7865 GCA_964577735.1 uncultured bacterium | reverse complement strand
AGAGCGTACAGTCACTGCCCTTAAAACAATGACTCAGTTGCAAAGCTTAAATGTTGAGGACTGTAAAGAACTTCCAAAAGTTGAACTTGCACACGCGATTAAAGAGTTGACTGAGCTGCGAAGTTTAAATGTTGCGGAATGCGTTCAAAATCCAGGGGTTGAATTTATCGAAGCCCTTAAGAAGCTGACCAAGCTGCAAAGTTTAAATGTTGCAGGATGCGATGTTCCAGAAGCAGAATTTGCCGAAGTTCTTATTGAATTGACACAGTTGCAAAATTTAAATGTGGGTTTAAATTTTTTTAGGGAAAGATTTTTCGAGGTGCTTAAGGAGTTGACTCAGCTACACAGTTTAGATGTTATGGGTTGCGTTCATGTTCCAGATGAAAAATTAGCCGAAGCCCTTAAACCACTGATTCATTTGCAAAGCCTGAATGTGTCTTGTTGCCGTAAATCGGGAGAAAAAACTGTCGAAGCAATTAGAGGATTAGTTCAGTTGCAAAGCTTAAATGTTGAGGGCTGTGATCGACTTCCAGAAGTTGAATTAACTGACGCGATTAAAGGATTGACTCAGCTACATAGTTTAGGTGTTGCGAGCTGCAAACAAATTTCAGAAGAAAAACTCATTGAAGTGATTAAAGGGCTTACACAGCTGCAAAGTCTGGATGTGTCTGATTGCCCTCAATTGGGAGAGAAATTTGTCGAAGCACTTGGAGAGTTGATAAACCTAAAAAATTTAAAAATTTGGGGGAGCGAAGAGCTTCCCAATGAAAAACTTGCTGAAGTGATTAAAGGGCTTACACAGCTGCAAAGCCTGGATGTGACTCATTGCACTCAATTGAGAGATAATTTTGTCGAAGCACTTGGAGAGTTGACAAACTTAAAAAATTTAAATATTCCTGGTTGCACAGGTTTTTCCAATGAAAAACTCACTGAAGTGGTTAAAGGGCTGACACAGCTACAAAGCCTGGATGTATCTTGGTGCCCTCAATTGAGAGATAATTTTGTCGAAGCACTTATAGATCTGACTCAGCTGCAAAACTTAAAAATTAGGAAGTGCAACAATATATACAATAAGACCAAACAATTATTTCCATTTTTGAGAGTATATACCTAGCTTAAATAAGCTAGGCATATTTTTTAGGGATTACTTGCGTTTGCGTTCGTTCTCTGTGAGGTAGCGCTTGCGCATGCGGATAGCATCGGGAGTGACTTCGATGAGTTCGTCGTCAGCGATGTAATCGATGGCTTGCTCGAGGGTGAACCGGCGGTGAGGAGTAAGAACGATGTTTTCATCAGAGCCAGAAGCGCGAACGTTAGTGAGCTGTTTGCCTTTGATCACGTTAACGATCAAGTCATTGTCGCGGCTGTTTTCCCCAACGATCATTCCTTCGTAAACTTCATCAGTAGGACCAACAAATAGCACTCCGCGATCTTGTAGGTTAAAGCATGCGAAGCCACTTACTTTACCAAGTAGGTTCGAAAGTAGAACGCCACGTTTACGGCCTGGGATCTCACCTTTCCATGGAGAGAATTCTTCAAAGATCGATGTCATGATCCCAAGACCACGCGTGATCGTCAGGAAGTCATTGCGATAGCCCATGATCCCACGTGTTGGGATAAGGAATTCAAGGCGCGAGATGCCGTGCTCGTTTGTGTCAAGATGGCGCATTTCACCTTTTCTGCGGGAGAGTTCTTCAATGACCATACCGGCATAATCTTGTGGAACTTCGATAAACACTTTTTCGATGGGTTCGTAGGTTTCGCCGTCGACTTTTTTCAAGATAACTTGCGGCTTGGATACACTGAGTTCATAGCCTTCGCGACGCATAGCTTCAATTAGAACGGAGAGGTGAAGCTCGCCACGACCGGAAACTGTGATTTTATCTGGATCTGTTTCAGATTCTTCAATTTTGAGCGAGATGTTGGCTCTCTTTTCTTTTTCTAAGCGCGCACGTAATTTATTCATCGTCACATGCTTGCCGGACTTGCCAACAAATGGACTTGTATTAACTGTGAAGTCAATAGAGAGTGTTGGTTCATCCATTTTGATCGCAGGAAGCTGCTGAAGGGCGTTTACATCGCATAGGGTATCGCCGATAGTAACATCAGGTGCTCCAGAAATCAGGACGATGTCGCCTGTTCCTGCACTTTCCATTTCGACCTTTTGGAGGCCGAGGTAACCGTGGATCTTTGAAACGGTGAAGCGTTTTGCTGTGCCGTCTGCTGTAACATGGAGGAACGGATCTCCTTTTGAGATCTTACCATTTAGAATTCTGCCGCATGCTTGTCTTCCAAGGTAATCATCGTAGCTGATTGTGAGAGCTTGCATAAGAAATGGCTCATCGAGACTACCTGTCGGAACAGGAACTGCTTCTGTGATAAGCTGGAATAGTGGTTTCATGTCGACGCGTGGGTCGTCTAGGTTCTTCATCGCGAAGCCAGCGAGGCCTGATGCATAAGCAAATTTAAAGTCTAATTGCTTGTCGTCTGCGCCAAGTTCCATGAAGAGGTCAAATGTTTCGTTAAGAACGCGGTCAGGGTCTGCGTGCGGACGGTCGATCTTGTTCAGGATCACGATCGGGCAAATACCCATTTTCAAGGATTTTGAAAGAACAAAGCGAGTTTGTGGCATCGGGCCGTCTTGCGCATCAACAAGCAAGAGAACGCAATCTACCATGCCGAGGATTCGTTCAACTTCGCCTGAGAAGTCGGAGTGTCCCGGGGTGTCAATGATATTAATTTTGAAGTCTTCGAATGCGACAGATGTGTGTTTTGCGAAGATAGTGATCCCGCGCTCTTTTTCCTGGTCATAGGAGTCCATCATTCTGTCAGCAACGAGCTCATTTTCACGGAAGATGTTGGATTGTTTCAGCAGGCTATCTAGAAGCGTAGTTTTGCCGTGGTCAATGTGTGCGATGATCGCAATATTTCGAATTTTTTCTGGTTTGTACATAGATATTTTGGGTTAGTAAATAAACTTTTTAAAGCTTAATACAATCATAAATTGTTTGCAAGTGCTATTTTGGCTTGTCATATACTGGGCTTACCCCTTATGATGGAGCTTAGTATACACTTAAGTTATGGTGATTAGTGGATCACGAGAAAGAAGAACAGTTTGACGCGCATGAGGTGGAATCGGTTGGGTATGAGCCTGCACCGGAGAGCCATACCAGTCAGATTGATGATGAGTTGAACGCCAAGCTTGAAGAGGCGTTCCATAAGCAGACTTCTCAAGTGATCCTCCACGATGTCGCTAAAATCGCAGCTGAATATGATCCCATTGACTTAGCATACGCCGTCATCCGTTTACCAGCTTACGCACGCGTTGTTCTCTATAATAACCTGCCTGATTATAGTGCCAAGGTCATTTTTATGATCAATACGGGCAGTAATACAAGAAGTGCCATTTTCAGACAGATTGATGACCAGGAGATCAAGCGTCTTGTCGATCTGATGCCACCAGATGAGGCGGTTTGGATCCTCGACGACATGTCAGATAGGCGTTTGAAGCGGGTCTTAGAACTTTTAGATCCTAAAAAAGCTGCACGCATTCGCGAGTTGCAAAAGCATGACCGGCATAGCGCCGGACGGATCATGACCAATGAGTTTTTTGCTTTTCACTTGAATACAACTATTGGCGATGTGTCCAAGCAGATCCGCAATAACCCAGGTGTTGACCTTACTCGTCTGATTTTTGTCCTGAATGATACAGGGGAGCTGATCGGTTGCGTGCCTGCGCGAAATTTAATCATCAATCCGGACGATCTGCCGATCCGACAGATCATGGGTCCGATCCTACATAAAGTGACTCCTGATGCGCATCGCGATGAAGTGGTGGATTTGGTCGAACGCTATAAAATCCCGGCTCTTCCCGTTGTGGATGACAATGATTACCTCCTTGGTGTGATCACCTATGAGGATGTTGTCGAAGCCTTGGAAGATATCGCCGATGACACGATTGCAGCCTTCGCAGGTACTGGAGAGGACGTCAGCGAGCATGATCCTATTTTTAAAAGGTTTTATTTCCGTGCGCCTTGGCTGCTTGTGACGCTATGTGGCGGGCTTACAACCTCGACAGCGATGGCACACTTCACTGACCGAAGCTGGTTCACTTTTGTTCCATTATTTGTTCCTCTCATTACTGGGATGAGTGGTAATGTGGGCATTCAGTGTAGTACGATCCTCGTCCGCGCCATGTCAACAGGAGAAATTTCCCGTGGGTCAAGAGGGGAGGCGATCGCTACAGAACTCATGACAGGTCTTTTGATCGGAGTTATTTTTGGGACGATTTGTGGGGCTGCGATTTTTCTTCTTACGTACCTCGATGTGCATCCTTTTTCAACCTCTAACTCGCCAGAAGCTCTCGTTGCCATGGTCGGATTTGGCGTATTTGGCGCCTGCCTGACAGCAACAACCCTGGGGAGTTTTTCTCCGTTCTGCTTTGGCCGCTTCGGAATTGACCCTGCTGTTGCAGCCGGCCCGATCGTGACTGCTTTTAATGATGTTTTATCCACCTTAATGTTCTTCGTCGTAGCGCATCTGGTGTATGGATTCTTCCAATAACATCCTCTATCTCTATTACCTACGCTTCAAAACCTCTTTTAAGAACCTAAATGACTTCCTTTTAACAGTCTGGAAGTTCTATCCCAATGCATCATTTAGAAAAGCAGACTTTGCACTTCTCTTTGGGCCTAATCCCTACACACTTAGTCGTCGTTACTTAGAGAGCATCGGCGAATCGAATGTACATGCCTATGGGGAAACTCCCATCATTTCGCTTGAAAAGATCGTCAAGGCATGCGAGCTGACACCTGATGATTATATTTACGAACTTGGCTGCGGTAGGGGAAGGACCTGTCTTTGGCTTGCGCTTGTATTTAAGGCCAAAAAAGTGGTCGGGATTGACTTTGTGCCGGAGTTTATTGAAAAGGCAAAAACCGTCGATACAAGTGTGGAATTTCGTTCGGAGGATTTCCTTAAAAGTGATCTCTCTGATGCAACCGTCATCTATCTCCATGGCTCCTGCATGAAAGATGAGGACATCGAAAAGCTCAATCAAAAACTGATTCAATTGAAACCTGGCTTGAAAGTGATCACTACAAGTTTTTCAATGGCGGATTATGATGAAGGAGATCATTGGGAAATGATCAAAATATTTAATGGAGAGTTTACTTGGGGATCTGCAGATGTGTATCTACAGATCTTGAAAGGTTAAGAAACGTGCACGCTGAACTTTTTGTGTGATTGGCACTTGCAAGTTTATTCGATCTGAATAAAAAAATGGATAAATATAACTTTCAAGAGTATAAGCATTTTCATAAACAGATTTCGATGTGTCAAAATTTAATTTTTTCCATTCGTCCGGAGCATTTGGGAGACAAACTTTTTTAATTTTTTTGATACATAAATTCCCGGAAGTGTCTTCTTCTCCTGAAACTTCAAAAATTGCTCGTAGCCCAAGTGGTAAACCAGTTCTGGGAGAGGAGTGCAGTTCGAGCCATTCTTCTTTTGCGAAGGATACAGCTTCTTCAATATCAGAATAAAAATGAACTTTATGCTTCTCTGTCAGTGACATCAATAAGGTTGAATCATAATACTCATTCTTAAAATTTTCGAAGAACCATCCAGGAAAAGGTAGTTCAGCTCCTACGGCATACATAGAATTCCTTCTTGAGTCTTTTTTACAAAAGTAGATGACCGCGCGATTTGCGGTCATCTTATCTATTGGTTACTGAGTGACAGCTTTTGTGGCTTCGTGGCGTGCTTGCTCGACTTTCTTCTCATCTTCTGCGTGAGATTGGGCAAGTCTTGCTTGTGTTTGCTGTTCATTGGCATGATCACTATGGATCTGCTTATCTCTTTCAATTTCGTAGTTGATTTCTGCGATATCTGCTTGGGCGCCTGACTGAACGATGCCTGCTACGTTTTGACTTCCTTGGCCAAATACACTTTGGACGCCTTGACTTAATGATTGATAGGATGCAGCGCTAGCTCCAGTGATACCGAGTGCGGCTGGGGCGCAACCAAGTCCAGTTCCTGCGATACCGGAAATGATTTGAATGCTGTAGAGTGCAATTAAAGCACCGCTTGGTGAATGAGCGTCTTTTAGTTTTTTGATTCCATGTTCATGGATATGCTTGGATCTATCCTGGGCATATTCTCTTGCCATTTGCGATAGGAGGTGACCACCCATTTTCATGAGGAATTTTCCTGCAGGTGTTTCAAATGGATCTTGACCAGGATCTTTCAGGTCCATATCCATCTGGTCAAAAACTTCTTGCCAGCGATTCCAAAGATTTTGTCTTTGAGCATTGTTTCTTTTGGAAACGGCTTCTATTGTATCTTCTGATGGCATTTAATGCTCCTTATTAAAATATTCTTATTTGCGATCGGTTTCTTAAGATTGTCGATGCGTTCCGATCATGATCGTGTATTTTGGCTAGTGCTGCTTGGTTATCAGCAAGTAGCGCGGTAATTTTACTATGCTCAAGTTCACTTCGGAGCTTATTTTCTGTGACAAGTCCGGCTGATTCCTTGGTCCTCATCGAATAGAGGCCATTGCTGCCTCCGATAACGCCGCTCGCGCCTCCGGCTAGAGCTCCAGCAACACCGATCACTCCGGGGATATTACCCGTAATAATAGCAACCCCTGCAGCTAGAAGTGCAACGCCAAACAAAGCGATAGTGGAAAGGGTTTGTAGCCATCCGAGTACCCCTGAGGTCTTGTTGCGCTCTTCAATGTCTTTAAGTAGTCTATCCTGTTCTTGATAAAGAAGCTTTTGGTGATGCTGCTTATGGCGTATTTCCATGAAGTTGTAGTTTGCGCCCTCGTTAAGAACAATACGATGAGCGCCCATGACGCCGTAGATCTCTTTTTCTATGTCTGAATCGGCATAATTGTATGTGCCTTCTGTCACGTGCTCTAAATTAGTTGGTTTTGATGGGTCGTTTCCGAGTGTTTTTGGTACGATCGCAAGTGAGTTCTCAGCAAGAGAAATGTTAGAAGGCGCTGTCAGGGCAGGGATGCCAAAGAATGAAGTAGGTGCATCGCTACGTAAGTTGAGCTTTTTAAAGAACGGATCTTCTTTTTCATCATCATAAGAAGACTGAGTGTCATGCTTCAGGGGATTGATGTGCACAGGATGTGCATGCTCATGCTTGTACCACTCTTTTTGGTTCGGCGCAAAAGGGGAGCTTTGAGGAGAGTTAATGCGGGGTTGTTTTAAAATGCGGTCAAACATGTGTCCACCTTTTCTGTAAAAATTCTAGTCTTTCAAGCAATGTTGAGTGTTTAGTTTCTTTTTTTGCAATCAGCATTGCGCTATTTAATGCTGCGTAAGCTTTTTCTTTTTGCTCAAGCGCCCAAAAGCAATCCGCTGCATGCATGTGTGGGTAAGGGTTTAATTCTTTTTCATCAATGATCGCAGCAACTCCAAAGCAATCGATGGCATCGGTCAGTTTCTTTTGCATTTGAAGAGATGCTCCAAGCCCCATCCAGATATCAAGCGTTTTAGGAGACATGGACGTTAAAAGGCGAAAATAACCTTCCGCATCGGCATATTTCCCGGCTGCGTAATAATCATAGGCTTGGGCATATAGTTGTTTAACGTCCACCGGAGATCTCTCGTGCTTTTCTTTGTTTATCTTCATGCAAGGGTCTTAAAATACTTCTTGCCATCTGATAGGTTTCGTATCTTTCATTAGTGTAACGCGAGATCGTCTGGATCTGCATTTCATTTTCCACATTGAAGTCTTCTGCGGCAATTCTTAAGTTTTCAACAAAACGGTCCCGTTCTTCTTTAGTATATGTGTATTTATCATCTTTGATGTCCACGCCAAGCTCTTTGGCCTTTTTCATCAGATCT
>CAZOAX010000084.1:0-7969 GCA_964577735.1 uncultured bacterium | reverse complement strand
CGTGAAGTTTGGCATGGACAAGCATTTGATTCTACTAAACCTTATACTCCAAACCAGTCAAGTCAATGAAGGACATCTATGCGCATTTACGTCTATTCCAAATGCTCCACCTGCAAGGATGCGCTTCGATTTTTAAGCGAGCATGGCATTAACTTAGAGATCAAAGAAATTACAGAGACCCCTCCGTCGATCGATGAATTGAAGGCCATGCTTCATTATCAGAATGGGAATCTAAAAAAGCTTTTCAATACATCGGGTATTTTGTATCGCGAAATGGGACTGACAGAAAATTTAAAGGATATGCCTCTTGAAAAGGCTTTAGAGCTTTTAAGTACAGAGGGCATGCTTGTGAAGAGGCCTTTTCTTCTCGGGAAAGATTTTGGTTTATTGGGCAGTAAAGCGATTACTTCGTGGAAGGGATTCCCTTAGGACACTGGATTAAAACAGCTTCAAGGGTAATGGCCTCGGCATGGCCGAGGAGGATGTTGTCCTCAAGGAGAGCTCTTGCGAGGATATAGATTGTGTGATCTGGTATGTATTCTTTACATGCCAAGAATGTGGCTATAGGCTTAATCATGTTAGGGATGATCATCCAGTTGATATGGGGATGCTTTGATAAATAAGTGTAAATGTCTTCTTCAGAAGGAAGTATAAACGGCAGCTCTCTTGGTGCCGATTCATCGCTTAAATAGATCTTTAAATCATCAAATTCTGTTCTGGATCCATCTACAATTGGATAAAAGCCGGTTGTAAATGCATGTTTCTCAAAAATCGCTTGGAGATCGTGCATGGATAGCATAGAAGAAGCTAAAACGATTATTTCTCCTCTATTCTCAAAATAATAAGCTTCCAAGCCCTCTTTTTTCAGAGCTGCATGGATGAGATTCCCGGTTTCAATGATCAACGGTTCAAAATTGATGTCGAAGGGCTCTCTTGTTTGTAGAAAGGATTTTGCGATGTGATGAATACCAAGCAGATTAGGGATAAATTCGTATGGAAAGCTATGGCGATTGCCAAATTTACAAGTAAAAGCTCGCAGGTGTTTGGTGTACAATACATGGTAACCAACATTGGTTTGAAATATTCGCTCTCTGATTGTTTGAATATCGTCGCGATAGTCAGTTGGGAGTTGATAAGACGATTTTTCTGCTTTGATATCAGGTGTCAGGGTCAAAGAAAAGGCATTCGGATCAGAAAGAAAGGCTCTTTTTTTTCTGTATGATCCAAGCGTCAAGATCAAAGATGAAGTGTCGAAGCCGAACATATGCAAAATTACTTTTGTCTTTCTATCAATTTAAAAGGAAGTAGAAATAAATTCCAAGAGCTCGATGCGGAGCTCCTTTGTAGACTGTTATTTTTGCATTGAGTTTCATTCCTTTTTTGGTCAATTATCTTTAGTGGTGAAACATGGAAAGATCTTATATCAATCCTATAAAAATTCGAAAAATAACTATTTGGCTACCCACATGATCAAAGTATTCCCTGTTATTTTAGTTATAGTTTTTTCATTCTCCTGGGTGTATTGCGGGCTGCCTGATAGCATTGATTCAGCGTCATGGCAGATTGCCAAGGAGTTTTTGTTGCCTGATAGTCATCCTATGAAAGCAAAACTGGATGTCATCTTCTCTAAAGCGCGTGCAACCACTTCTGTTGAAACCCTTAAAGCGGCAGGCTTTAAATGTTTGCCTTTACGCAAATGGGATAACGTCATGGTGGCTTGGCATTCCAAATTGAAAGGGCATCTTGTGAAATTCTATCTGGATGATCAGATCGGTATACCGGATCTTGAGACCCTTATTAAGCGCATTTATGGCGCTGAAAAGATCCGTACGGCTATTAATGAGTTTGGCTATCAGAAGATGTTTAAAGTCCCAAGAAAGTGGTTATATCCTTTGCCTGATCTGCCAGCGTCATTGCCTGGCCTTCAGAGAAAGAAGTTCATTCTAGTAGAAGAAGATATGAGTCTTTACTCTTCCTACGATAACGAGCAGCTCTGGAAAAATTCAGTGAATAAAAAGACGCTTGCAGCCTTATTTCATCTACTTGAATCCCTGGGTCTGACAGATTCCGTCTATATCACGAATATTCCATTTTCAACAGATGGTAGATTAGCTTTTATTGACACAGAACACTACAGCAAATGGCCGGTCGAACACAGTAAACTTTTGCGTTTTTTAAGCAAAAAGAAGCAGAAATACTGGAACGAACTGATAAGAAGTCTTTAAAAGGTCGTCGATATAAATTCCAGGAGATCGATATTGATCTCATCCTTATGTGTCGAGCAAAGACCGTGCGGAGCTCCTTTGTAGACTTTTAGTTTTGCATTTTTGATAAGCTTGGATGAGATCAAGGCAGAATCCTTGATGGGAACGATCTGGTCTTCATCGCCATGGATAATGAGTGTCGGGACGTTGATCTTCTTGAGGTCTTCTGTGAAGTCTGTTTCTGAAAAGGCTTTGATGCAATCATAAAGCCCTTTTAGTCCTCCTTGCATCCCTTGAAGCCAGAATGAATCTCTTAATCCATCTGTGAGAAAATTTTTCCCATAAAAAGGGGTGGGAAGATCCTTGAAGAATTGAGAACGGTCTTTATGGACACCATCACGGATCTCATTGAATTTTTCGATCGGCAACCCTTTTAGCATGCATGGAGGGACTGCTCCAATGAGAATAGCTTTAGATACCCGTTTTGTACCATGTTTGCCCATGTAACGGGTGATTTCGCCACCGCCTGTTGAATGGCCGATCAGGATCACATCTTTCAGGTTCAAGGTCTCAATGAGTTTTGCAAGATCATCGGCGTAGGTGTCCATGTTATTGCCGTTCCACGGCTGGCTTGATCTGCCGTGCCCTCGTCTATCATGGGCGATGCATCGATACCCTTTTTCACTTAAGAACATCATTTGATCTTCAAAGGCATCAGCAGTTAATGGCCAGCCGTGGCTAAAGACGATAGGCTGTCCTGTACCCCAATCTTTGTAGTAAAGATTCACATCTTTGTCGACGGTAACCATGCCCATAAATACCCACCTTTATTTTTACATTGAGTTTGATTCCTTTTTTGGTCAATAAAGTAATGATGAGGTGATTATGAAAGCGATACAAATGAACTGTTTTGGCGGGACGGAAGTACTAGAGATTCAAGAGGTTGCGATTGGTGAGCCTGAAAAAGGCCAAGTGCTTGTCTCAATCAAGGCAGCCGGCGTGAATTTTATTGATATTTACCAAAGACGGGGGACATACCCAGTAAAACTTCCCTATGTGCCGGGGCTTGAAGCTGCGGGAGTGGTGGAGGCGATCGGGGAGGGTGTGACGGAGTTTAAGCCGGGAGACAGGGTGGCCTATGTGCATAAACCTGGTTCCTATGCCGAGCAATGTCTTGTCGATGCAGATAGTTTAATTAAGCTTCCCAAGGAACTTTCTTTTGAGCAGGGAGCTGCTTTTCCGCTGCAAGGAATGACAGCGCATTATTTGCTACATGAATTCCGAAAAGTGAAAAAAGGGGATGTTGTCCTGATCCATGCAGCGGCAGGCGGTATGGGGCTTTTGCTTGTTCAATGGGCCAAACATCTTGGGGCGCGTGTCATCGGGACTGTATCGACCGAAGAAAAAGCCAAAATTGCAAAAGAAGCGGGGGCTTCTGATGTGATCCTTTATACCAGACAGAACTTTGCTGATGAAGTCATGCGCCTTACAGATAAGCATGGGGCGGATCTCATCATTGATGGTGTTGCTAAAACAACGTTTCCGGATAACTTTAAAGCAGCGGCTTTACGGGGGACTATTGTGATATTTGGTGCTGCTAGCGGGCCGGCTGACCCTATTCTTCCCAATGATTTAATGAAACGATCCTTGACAGTATCCGGTGGAAGTCTGTTTAATTATATTTTAAATCGACAGGAACTTCTAATGCGCGCAAACGCTGTACTGGAGGGAATTCAAGCGGGTTGGTTAACCTTGAATATCAGTGAAACCATCCCTCTCTCCAATGCAGGTGAAGCGCATAGAAGGCTTGAAGATAGAAGCTCGGTAGGAAAAATTCTCTTAATTCCATAAGGATTTATATGGGTGGACAACCAGTTAAAGAAGGCGACAGAATTGAAAGTGTTTATGGATATTACAAACAAGTTGAATATTATGAAACAAGGAACAAGAAGGTTTTAGATAGGAACCGTTATGAGGTTCCCAATAGGTCATTGGCATGGCCCGGTCAAAAGGAGCTGTTAGATAAATATTGCGTCTCGGTTGAAGAAATAACCTCTGAGCTTGCTGAAATTATTTTTGATGTTGATGAACAAGAAAGGATTAATCGATTAGACAATCCAACAAAAAGTTGCCGGGTAACATGTTCTGCGATTGATAACTATGTCATTGTGAAGTCCATCCTTTCTAACAAAAACGTTCAGTGTAAATATAGCTCGGAACATCAAACCCATGAAGTAGCCCGTGAGATCATGTATCACATTACAAATGTGGCAAAGAATGTTGAGTTGAAATTGACCAATTATGACTGGCATATGATTCAGGAGCATGGAGATCTTGGCCGGATCCCTCCTAAATTATTTTGTGATCTAATTAACTTGGGGGACACCTACTTGCCGGAAACAGACGGTCTCTACGATGTGGCCAGGCTATATGATCTACCCTATAAGGATTTAGAAGATACTTTAGTTAAAGAGAAGAACATCATGCTTTTTGATGTAAATATGACCTTTATGATGAGCCATCAATCCGGCCGTGCAAGGAGGGATTATGAATACTCTGATGACGAGTCGTCGTTGTCGTTATGAGCCAATGTCCTAAGTGGAAGGGGAAAACAAGGTCGGGTAAGGGAGTTAGTCGTAGTAGGTGACCGGAGGAGGGTTGGCCTCACGGAAGCCTTGCTGGTGCCAGTATGGGTAAGGTAGGGTTCTTTGACTTACGCGGTCAAGCTTTTCGACTTGGGCAGGCGTCAGGTTCCAGCCGATGGCACCAAGGTTGTCCTTGAGCTGGGCTTCATTGCGTGCGCCGATGATCACATTTGCGACAGTGGGGCGTTGCAGGAGCCAGTTGAGGGCGATTTGTGGGATGGTCTTTCCTGTTTCTTGAGCAATGTCCTGTAGAGCATCAACAACGGTGAAGAGGAATTCATCTTCAACCGGTGGACCGAAATCACTTGTGGCGTGCAAGCGACTGACAGCTGGAGGCTGTGGGTTTTTTCGGTTGATCTTGCCAGTGAGCCTACCCCATCCCAGGGGGCTCCAGACTAAAAGACCGATCCCTTGATCGATGGCAAGGGGCATGAGTTCTGCTTCATAGTCGCGACCAATCAGAGAGTAATAGCCTTGATAGGCTACATAGCGTTCTAAATGCTCCCGTTCAGAGATCGAGAGGGACTTCATGAGATGCCAGCCTGAAAAATTGGAACAGCCGATATAGCGGATCTTTCCGCTTTGAACGAAATGATCAAGCGTTCGTAGTGTTTCTTCAATGGGTGTGGTGGCGTCAAAGCCATGTAATTGAAATAAGTCAATGTAGTCCGTTCCAAGACGCTTTAAACTGCCTTCAATCGCATTTGTCAGATGAAAGCGGGAGGATCCTACGTCATTAGGATTGTCGCTGAATCGAAAAGTGGCTTTTGTGGAGATGAGAACTTTATCGCGACGGCCTTTAATGGAAGCACCTAAGACTTCTTCAGAGGCTCCAGCGGAGTAGATGTCGGCAGTATCAAAAAGAGTGACCCCATGATCCAGGCAAATATCGATTAGACGAGTAGCTTCCTTGACATCGGTATCGCCCCATGCTTTAAAGAGCTCGCCCTTGCCACCAAATGTTCCTGTGCCAAAGCTCAAGACCGGAACTTTAAACCCACTACGCCCTAACTGTCTGTATTCCATATTGCCACCTCATCTTCGGTATAAGCAACATAGGAGTTTCTGACAATGACGATTTCGGTGTCTGATCGAGGGTCGTACTTTACTGGCTATATAAATCCATTAGTGCTTGAATTTCAGTTCGATAATGCAGTCGATTGCATTTGTTGAGTGTGTCAATAGCTTGGGGCTTATCCCCTTTGGCGTAATAGGCTTTAGCAATATTCATCAAAATTTCATTGTCCATTCTAAAATCCTGGTAGATCAAATCATCATCGATAATAGTGATAGCTTCATCTAATCGATCTTGAGCGATATAGGCTTCCAATATCTGTTTTGCCAATGCATTTTTCTGAGAAAAATCTTGACGGTCGTACTGATCAACTTTGATAGGGGTAATTAAATCCAAAGCCGTTTCAGGTCTGTTCGCTTCACAGAGAGCTGTCACAACTTGTTTGATTAGGGTCATATAACGAAGTTTTTCAGCCGTTGCAAAGTGACCTTGGTTTGTGGCGAAATGAATGGCTTCACAAGCTTTATCATAATCATTGTTAGCATGCCACTTTTCTGCTAGAGATAATGCAAAATCTATTTTTCTTGCGCCATATTTAGGCAATAATTCAAATGCTTTTTGATAGTCTTCATTTGCAATGTAATGCGCTATGGTTTTCTTAATGAAGTTCTCTTTCAAATAAATAGCGGAAACAACATGCTCAATCGTAGCAACGCCTTTTTCATACTCTTCATCAAGGAAGTAACGATCTGCTACTTTGCTGATAAAGGCTTCTTTTAGTTGAATTCTGGCTTCTTGAATGACTTCTAATGTTTTGTCGAGTTCATTGTTATTATAATGAGCTTGAGCAAGCTTTGTGACGACGGCATCTGTACGATCGTCTTTTTTAGTTGCAAGTTTGATCGTTTCAAGCGCTTTATCGGGGTCGGTATCGATGTAGCTATCTGCAATTTTCACAAGAAGGTTTGTTTCTTTCGCGTAAATAGGTGAAATTTTCTTTATTGTTTCGATGCAAAGGTCATATTCGTTGACCTCGAACAGCTCCTCGGCAAGATCTCCCAAATCAAGGTCGTTTTCAGTGCCGGATAAGTTGGCAAACAGTTTTGCAGGATCCAAATTATCCATTTTCTTTGTAATCCAGTTCTGAAGATTGCCAATTCGTTTAGAATGACTTCCAAAGCTGAATAGACGAGAGAAGTTTGTGAGGAAATGGTAGAGGCCATCTTTGCCATCATATACTGTATTGGCATCTGTATCAGCTTGACTCAATCTTCCAAGTAGCCCGTTTAACGCCTCAAGCCGCCTGCGATCATTTTTTGATTGTTTAGCTTCTTTTTTCACTTCATCAAATATGTCTCTTAAAAGGAGCGCTTCAGAACAGGCGTTGTCTTTGTCTTTCATTTTGAACCTGCGCCCAAAGCTCAGTCCTTCAGATGCATCTTCAATTGTCACTTGTGATAAATCTTCGATATTGAAATTACTAAGCTTAAAAGCTGGATCAAATTTTGACATGATTAAACCTAATTTTTTCTCCGATTATACTACGGAAATGTGGTCGAATGGGCATATATTAACATATTCTTAATATGGTTGCGTTGACGTATCGTTGTCTCTTATTGAAATAAGAGTGTGCTTGACCATTTTATTGGTGAGGTCGCTGATGTATTGCTCGCGCTTGTCCTTGCGATATTCGGTGGCAGAATAGGTGTTGATGAGGGTCTGAAATTGGGATTCGTCGACCTTGGTTAGAATGTCTTGAAAGAAGGTGGGCAATGGCAGATCGGCGTGCACGTCGATGCCTTCTTTCAACATGAATTGTTCACACTGATGTTTCCAGTCGGGTTTTTTTATTAGAGGGAATAAAAGGCCTTTTTTGTCATTATCACAGCAGACAAGAGCTACCTGATGCCATCGTTGTATGATGGGGAGCGTTGTGCTAACTTGGCATATAGCATTGAGCATCTCATTTGAAGGATCATCGAATTGAAAGATATAATCGTGCAAAATGTTTAGAGCTTGATAAATTTCTTCCAAGGATGACATTTTTGAGGCCAGACCGTTCAGTGTTTGTCGTTTACCGCTCATGATGGCATTGGCAAGGTCGC
>CAZOAX010000083.1:0-8113 GCA_964577735.1 uncultured bacterium | reverse complement strand
ATGGTAGTACATAAAACGACAACAGTAAAATCAATAGTACCATCAAGATTTTTACTGAGTACTTAAAGAACTTAGAGTTATACCACATAAAAATATATATTGATTATTTTAACATTTAAGTCCAGCTTAAGAATTAAGAGGTAGGAATATGATTGAAGGTAATATTTGGGAAATCGCTTTAGTGATCGCGGCCATTGTTTTCTCGATCACCTGTATTTTTCTCATTCGTACGTTGATCACGCTAAACAATGCATTGATCCCTATGCAAAAAAAAGTCGAGCATCTATGCGATGAGGGGACCAAGGTTTTACGTAAAACAGAGTCTTTAGATTCTGTATTCCGCTCAATCTCTAATTTAGGAGATATCGGCGAGACAAAAACACAAGAGCTTAAAAGTTATTTATTAGAAAGACCACATGCAAGACAAGAGCCTTTATTTAGCGAGGAATTAGCGAATTGGGCTTTATCTACAGTGGCAATTTACAGAAAATTTCTTAAAAAAAGGAGCTAGTATGAAAAATAATAATCATTTGTTAACGGGACTTGTAATTGGAGGAGTCGCAGCAGGCATAGCCGCTTTGCTCACAGCTCCAAAATCAGGTGAAGACCTCTGCTGCGACATTGCAGATACATACAATAATATCGCAGATAAAACGGGTCATTTTACCGATGAAATCAAACATAAAAGCTGGCATGTCCTCCATCCTGGCGCTACATGTGAAATTTGTGAACCGGACCACACGGTTTCCAACTTCGCTGTCGGAGCAATTGCCGGCGCCGTTCTAGGTGCAGCTTCTGCATTTCTACTTGCACCTAAGTCTGGAGATAAACTCCGTAAAGATCTTCAAGATACTTACCAGGATGCACTTGGAAAAGGCGAAGATCTAAAAGACAATATTGAAGATATCTTTGGTCAGATTAAGTCGTCTCTTTCTTCTTCTAATAAACACCATGCTTCGTCACTTGGTCAGATCATTGACCTTGCAGGAGCAGGATTTACCATTTGGCAAAAATTGCAAAAGAGGAAGTAAACCATGAATAATCATAATCAAACTTTGATCATCGGTGCACTTTTAGGCAGTTTCATTGGGGCTGCTGCAGTTTTGCTATCCACTCCCTACTCGGGTGCAAAATTGAGAAGCAAAATTCTCAATGGATTGCCGCATGAAGCGCCAAAAAAACACCATGCTGTAAAACCTGCCCGAAAAAAACGAGCTGTTGTGAAAGCGACGGCGAAGAAAAAAGTGGTTCATCATCACAAGCACTAATTTCTAAAAAGATGGGCAAGCACTTGCCCATCTTCTCTAGATTCGGTATTATATTAACATGAATAAAAAATTTGATCTTATCGTTATTGGTAGTGGACCCGGTGGTTATCCGGCTGCCATTAGAGCCGCCCAAAGAGGCAAAAAAGTTGCTATCGTTGAAGCTAAAGAAATCGGTGGAACTTGCTTAAATCGAGGATGTATCCCTTCTAAAGCCTTGATTGCCGGGGCTGAGATGCTTGATGCCATCCGCCATGCAGACGACTTTGGCATTCACGTCGGATCTGTGTCCATTGACTATGCAGCTCTTGTAGAAAGAAAAAATGCGATCGTCTCAAAAATTAGAAAAAGTTTAGAGGGGCTGATACGCGGCAATGGAATTGAGATTATCACAGGATTTGCCAAGTTTATTTCTAATAAAAAGCTAGAGATCACAGGAAAAGAATCCTATACAATTGAAGCAGACCAGATCATCATTGCTTCCGGATCTGAACCGCGCAACATCCCTGCATTTCCGTTTGATGGTAAAAAAATTCTGGATTCTACAGACATCCTAAACTTGAAACAGCTTCCAAAGAAATTGGTGATTGTCGGTGGCGGTGTGATCGGATGTGAATTTGCATCTCTTTTCAATCTCCTTGGAGTAGAGATCACTATTTTAGAAATGTTACCTTCCATCCTGCCGATGGAATGCACTTCTGTCTCTTCCCATCTGACAAAAGCCTTTGAAAAACGGGGGATCAAGATCCAAACCGGAGTCAAAGTAGAAGAGATCAAAGCGACAGCATCCGGCGTGAAGGCGATTTTAGGATCGAAAGAAACAATCGAAGGGGATATCGCACTCATTGCTGTTGGAAGACAAATGAATTTAGATAGCCTTCAGCTGGATAAAGCCGGCGTTAAACTAAATTCACCTGCTGAAATTGCGGTCAACGACCAGATGGAAACTAACGTTAAAGGGATTTACGCGATTGGCGATGTGGCATCTAAGTGGTGGCTTGCACATGTAGCAACCCATCAAGGGCTTGTTGCAGCAGACAATGCATGTGGAATCCTATCCAAAATGCACTATAATGCGATTCCGAACGTTGTGTTCACTCTACCTGAAATTGCGACGGTTGGTCTTTCATTAGATGCTGCAAAAAAACAGGGCTTTGATGCTGTGTTAGGGCAATTCCCCTTTATGGCCCTTGGAAAATCCCAAACCGCGTACCATACAGATGGATTTACAAGGATCGTTGTCAATACAGAGAACGGCCAAATCCTTGGCGCTCAAGTAGTTGGTCACGATGCGTCTAATTTGATTGCAGAAATGGCACTTGCAATTCAAAATGAATTGACGATCGAGTGCATCCAGGAAACAATCCATGCCCATCCCACTCTTTCAGAAGCATGGCTTGAATCGGCCCTGATCGCAACCGGAATCGCTGTTCACTTCCCGAAAGGTAAATAGATGGACTCATTCGACCCCACTCCAAAAGTCAAATCATCCCGATTGAATGTGCTACCATCCAATCCAGATGTGGCTGATGAGACGAGTGCAGTCAAACCAGGTCGCTTTCCCTCTTGGCTCCATCGCAAACTGCCAAAAGGGGGAAACCTTTTTAAAACAGGGGATGCCTTGGATAAAAACCGGCTTCATACCGTCTGTGAAGAGGCTAGGTGCCCAAACTTATTGGAGTGTTGGAGTAAGAAAACTGCCACCTTCCTCACTATGGGAAAATCCTGCACAAGAAATTGCGGCTTTTGCTCCATAGACTTCACCAAGACACCGCCTCCTCTTGAACTTGATGAGCCAAAAAGAACAGCCGACACCGTAAAAGCTCTTGGACTCAAGCATGTGGTCCTGACTATGGTTGCAAGGGATGATCTTTCAGATGGAGGCGCGTCCCATTTAAAGGATATTATCGAAGAAATCCGAAAAACCAATCCAGACACCACAATCGAAGTGCTGACATCCGATTTCAATGGCAATCAGGAAGCATGGGACATCATTCTTGAAGCAGCTCCTAATATATTTAATTACAATTTAGAGACCGTGCGTGAACTGACCCCTCGGGTCAGGCACAAAGCCACCTATGAAAGGACCCTTGCGCTTCTTAAATACGCGCACCAGAATAGAAAGTCCCCGTCCTTGCTGACCAAATCAGGCATGATGCTTGGCCTTGGAGAGACAGAGGCCCAAGTAAAACAAGCCCTGCTGGATTTAAAAGAAGTGGGCTGCTCGATCGTGACCCTTGGTCAATATCTACAACCGGCGGGCAATAAATTACTCGTAAAAGCCTTTATCACGCCAGAAGCTTTTGATGCCTACGCAGCTTACGGAAGATCGATCGGCATCCCCTATGTCTACGCAGGTCCTTTTGTCCGTTCTAGCTACAATGCAGACCTAGTTTTTAAAAATTTCACCTAATACTTATTATGAACACACCTGAAGATGAACTTTCTTTTATTACTGACACCGACGACCTTGCGATCCTGATGCACCGCGAAGTCCATTTTGGAGGCAATTTCGCTCTCATGCTCGACTACTACCGCAAAGGTGGAAAAGGGGTCATGCCTGAGTTTGAAATTAAAAGGATCGAAGCCCTTGCCGAAGAAGAGCTTAGGATAGGTAAAAACCTTGCCCCTCTTCTTTTGACCGCTAAAGAAGCCGAAGAGATCAAAGCGGCAAAAGATGCCTACGAAGGCCTTCGGGAATTATATTCAGCAAAATCCACTAAAAACAAACTCCCCTTATTGATCGCAGATCTGATCCTTTCTGAAGAGGAAGAGCCTGAAAAAGAAATCGAAGCACTCCTGGCTGAAAAAGCAGTTGTTCCCTATTTGATCGATGTCGTGCGCTCAGAAGACCTTTACAACCCTCTTTTTCCAGGCTACGGAAAGGCTTATAAATATGCTGCTAAAGCTTTAAGCCGGACAGGAGATAAAAGAGCGCTGATAGCTCTCTTTGAATCGATTGGGAGAGGTGATTTTTTTGATGATGAAGTCTGCTTGAGAGCCCTTTATTCAATCGGAGAGCCTGCAAAAACATTTTTGCTACGTATACTGACAAGCACACCGATCAATGAAGACAATGAAAGGGCCGGTATTGCGCTCATTGCCTTTAAAGATGACTCTGAAGTCACAAGTACCTGCTTCAATTTCTTAAAAACCTTAGATCTCAAACAAGAAATTGCCCTTGCCACATACTTGATTCTGATCTGCGAGGGGATTACAGACCCCGCGCTTCGTAAGGAATTTGAAACTTTTTCAAAACTACCTTCCATCCCAAAAGAACTTAGACTCGATTTTAAAACCATTTTAGACGGTTGGCATCCATGATGGGCATCATCGTTCCCTATCGCAATAGGGAAGAACATCTTTCAAAATTTCTTCCGCACATGGACAAATTTCTGAAAGACAGTGCCTATAAAATTTTTATCATCGAACAATCCGAAGATAAACCCTTCAACAGGGGCAAGTTGTTGAACGTGGGATTTGATCTTGCCAAGGAGACTTGCGATTACATGTGCTTTCACGATGTCGATATGCTCCCACTTAAAGCAGATTATGCATTTCCTGAAACACCCATTCATCTTGCGACAGCAGTTGAGCAATTCAATTTTGACATGCCTTACCCGACTTACTTTGGCGGCGTGACACTTTTCAATATCAAGGATTTTGAAGCCGTCAATGGGTATGCCAATGAATATTGGGGCTGGGGAGCTGAAGATGATGATCTGCAATTCCGCTGCAAAATTGCCGGAATTTCCACTGGATCCAGAAAAGGATTTTTCACATCGTTGTCCCATGAAAAAGTCAAAGAGACAGATCCCCTTGTGCTTACTAATCAAGACAAGCTTGAAGAACTTCTCTACGGCCCGACAGAACTGCCCACTGAGGGATTAAAAACCTTGAACTACACCATCCTGTCCAACAACACCAACGGTAAGATCCACACCTTCAAAGTCCAGATTTAATACTCATATATTTAGCGTATGTCCGTCTATCGAAAAGTCAGAAATTCTCAATTACTTTTATATTAAAAGATCCATTATGCTAGGATGCAAAACAGCTATAGCATTACTAAATTATAACCCAACTCAAAGGTTATCATGGCCACTTCGACTACTACATGGATAAAACGAGGATTTCACTACGCTTTTCTACTCTGCATGCTCTTGATGCTTGCCTCTTGCGAATCCAGAAGAACGATTGTCAATGGATTGGATGAAAAAGAGGCCAATGAGATCAGTGTATTTCTTTCCACTCGTGGAATCAATGTGAGCAAGGTCAGGGTTGTTGAGGGTGGTGGTGGCGGCGGAGCAAAAGCTCCTATGTTCGATATTACCGTTCTGGACGATCAAGCAACTGAAGCGATGTCTTTGCTCAATCAAGTGGGATTACCAAGAAGAAGAGGTCAAAATCTACTCGGGTTATTTGGAAATGTGGGGCTCGTGCCCTCTGAAATGCAGGAAAAAATCCGTTATCAGGCAGGCCTTGCAGAACAGATTGCCAGCACGATTAGAAAGATCGATGGTGTTTTAGATGCTGAAGTTCAAATTTCCTTTCCTGAGGAAGACCCTTTAAATCCGAAAGCCGAAAAAAAACAAAAAATCACCTCCTCTGTCTATGTGAAGCATTCTGGCGTTCTGGACGATCCAAACTCCCATCTGATCACAAAAATCAAACGGCTTGTCGCTGCCAGTATCACGGGTTTGGATTTTGACAATGTAACCGTTATTTCAGATCGGGCCAGATTTAGCGAGCTGCCGGAAAACCTGGGGAGCAGCCAGGATGAAATTCCTTTTGTAAACGTATGGTCTATTATTCTTGCCAAAGAATCCTTATTCCGTTTCCGTGTGATCTTTTTTACATTCACAATCTTGATCCTTTTATTGCTCCTCTCCTTGTTCTGGATCATATGGAAAACATACCCTCTCTTGAAGCCTTATGGCGGTATAAAAGAACTTTTTAATCCTCATGCGATTAAGACAGATGAGGCAAAAGATAAACCCATTGAAAGCAGTGATTCGAACGCTCCTCCTGCAGGTGAAAAGCCCGCTGCTCCAGAAGAGCAAGGGCTTGTTGACGAAGATATTGACGAGTCGTAAAAGCCATGAAAACACCAAGCGGACTTTTTCTTAAAGTCCTATTGAATCGTATCGCAAGCAATGGTTCCGGCGCTCCAGTCAACCTGCAAGCCATTCCTAAAGAGGATTTTGAAGCCATTTCTGCAAGCCCGGTGACATCGACTGATTTGGCTCCACTTTTACAGCACAAATCACGCACTTTAGCTAAATGGCACTACTCATGGATCCATAAGCTGCTACAACCTTTCGATCCTATCGAAAGACCAGCTTTGATGGCTTTATTCAACGAAAAGCAGCAAAAAGAAGTCGCTCAGCTGTTCAATGAGCCACATAAACCTCTCAAGCTGTCTCCGATTGCATTGAAATTCTACAGATATTATTTCTATCCCAAACTGGAATGGGATAGCGTCCTACCTCAAGAATACCTTCCGGAAAGCTCTTACAATTATCTGCTCACTTTGAAAAAAAATGAATTGATCAAAACCATGGATTTTCTTGGCATTTATGACCTGGCCCATGAAATGAAACGGATTGTAGCCAACAAGGTTCTAAAAGATATCTATGCTTGTTTAAATAAAGAGCAGCAACTATTCTTACGTCAATGCATGCACGCTAAAGATAATGTCATGACCCCTAATCTGCATTTAGATAGTTGGAATGGCGACAAAAAAATTTTAATGCAACTTCTCCATCGAAGAGGTATTTCAAGAATGGCCCTTGCCTTATCCGGGCAGCACCCTGATCTGATCTGGCATCTAGCTCATGTGCTGGACGTCGGAAGAGGACAGCTCTTGCAAAAAACTACCCAAAAAACTAAAGTCCCCTCCTTAAGCGATGCTGTAGGATTGCAGCTCGAGAATGTACTGAATACACTATTTAAAAGAACAAGCTCATGAGTAAAAAAAAGTTTTTTTCTTTCATCAATGAGGGATCAATTAAAATCGCTCCCGAGTCCAAGATCATCCCAAAAGATGAAATCCAACAGCTTATCGACGGAATGGAAGTTTTAAACAAAGTACAGGATGACGCTCTGCAATACCGTCAACAAGTGACTGAAGAATGTGAAAAACTTAAAGAAATTGCCCAGGCAGAGGGTTATGAAGAAGGGTTTAAAAGCTGGCTTGAGCACATTGCAAAACTGGAAGAAGAAATAGTCAAAGTCAGAAAAGAATTTGAAAAAGTCTTAATTCCTATCGCTTTAGGGGCTGCAAAAAAAATTGTCGGTCGTGAAATAGAACTTTCTGAAGGGATTATTTTCGACATTGTCTCAAACGCATTAAAACCAGTTGCAAGTCATAAAAAAATTACTGTATACGTAAACAAACAAGATTTTAATGTCCTGGAACAGAGAAAACCTGACCTCAAAAAGCTTTTTGAAGTTTTGGAAACGTTCGTTATTCGCGAGCGGCAGGATATAGCGCCAGGCGGTTGTATCATAGAAACCGAAGGTGGAATTATCAATGCCCAGTTGGAAAACCAATGGCGCACACTGGAAAAAGCATTTGATAAGCTTGTCAAAACTAAAAAGCCTTGAAGGAACTGCTGAATTATAATGAAAAAAACTTCACCAAATGCGCCATACGCTTCGCTTAAGTTCTTTCTTTGCATTGTTTCGCTTGTCGCCCTTTTCTTTTTTTCTCCTGAATCACTTTTTGGTGCAGATCCTGTACCGGAACCACTGACCCCGTCCGGTCGAAATGTCATGTCCATTGAAAAATCAGGCACTCCATATGCAAAACCGGGAGCAACAGGCCCTGATGCAACTTTGAATAC
>CAZOAX010000082.1:0-8155 GCA_964577735.1 uncultured bacterium | reverse complement strand
AGTTTGCAAAGCGTGCCTATCTTGCGTCCGGATGCGATGGATTTGCAAGAGTTGATTGCTTTTTAGATGCAGCAGGTCAGTTTTACTTAAATGAGATCAATACCATTCCTGGATTTACCGAGATCAGTCTTTATCCCAAAATGTGCGAAGCAAATGGCTATCCAATTTCTGAAATATTGAATGAGCTTGTTTCAATTGGTCTTTTGCGTGATTTAAAATGGCGGGTTATTTGAAGCGATTTGTTTTTAAAAAAGCGATCAAATGGGTGCTTTTATCCGTCATGATCATTTCAGGAATCCCTTGGGCTACTTTTGGAGCATTTAGTTATTTACGTTATTTAAGGAAGCATGATCCTGACTATGATATTGTGGCTATTGTCCAGAAAAATCAGGATTATGAACCCTTAAAAACGGGATTCATAGCTGAGCTTTTGGATTTATCTACTGATAATCCGATCAATTTATATCGATTTGATTTAGATGAAGGGCAAAAAAAACTTTTGAGCTTCCCTTTAATTGAAACGGCAACGATTAAAAAAATCCCCCCCGGTGTTCTTTTTGTAGAATATTCATTAAGGAAGCCGGTTGCATTTTTAGGGGATATCAGCAATACAGTGATTGACGCGGATCAAGTGGCTTTTCCGTTCCACCCTTTTTTTTCACCAAAAAAACTTCCTCAATTTTTGATAGGTCAAACGGAAGAAGATATTGTTTTTGGAAAGAAGGTTTCTGACCCCAAATTAAAGCTGGCATTTGAGATCTATGAGGTATTGCATGAGCTTGCGCTTGATCAGGATTCAATCCGAATCGATGTGTCAAACGTGGATGCGATGAGCCTTGGGATTAGAAAAATTGTCATCTCTTTTTTGAATTTGGATGTGTTACTTGATCCTGGAGGAATTAAAGAGGGGCTTTTGCGCTATAAGGCATTACGGAGCAAGCAGGATCTGCCGGTAATCGCCATGCTCGATCTTCGTTTGCCAAATTTAGGCTACATCGTTATACCCAATGAAGCAAGGAGTTCACATGAATGATGAGATGATAGAAATACAATGGCAGGCTGCAAGTATAGATGAGGCTAGAAAGGTCAGTCGATTTTTGATCCAGGAGCGTCTTGTTGCTTCAGCTCAAATTATTCCTTGGGTCGAATCCATTTCTCTTTTGAATAATCAATTAGAGACGACTCAAGAGACAAAGGCTATTTTAAAGACAAAGAAATCTTTGTTTGAAAAAGTGCAAGATGTGATCTTGAAAAACAGTAAATATGAAATTCCGGAAATTACTTCTACCGATATTGTACAGGTCAATCCCGCCTATTTGGCCTGGGTGGGAGAGAATGTGTAATTCTGTTGAATTGTAAAAAAAAATTATGATAGCCTGATGAGTAATGGTATTTAAGTGCTCCTAAAATCGAAAATCGCAAGGTGATTAAAAGTATGGTCTCGCTCAATAAAGTGTATGTTGCAGGAAGGCTCACGAGAAAACCCGAGTTACGTAAAACTCCGAATGGTATTGCCGTAACGGATCTATTGATCGCTCTCAATAGAGAATTTGTAACGATGGGCGGAGAGAAGCAGCAGGAAGTGTGTTTTGTAGACGTTGTTGTTTGGGGGAAACAAGCTGAGGCATGTGTGCAATCGTTGGATTGCTCCTCTCAAGTTTTTGTTGAAGGGCGTTTGCAGTTGGATACATGGCACGGGAAAGATGGGGAAAAAAGATGTAAATTAAGAGTTGCAGCTGAACGCGTGCAGTTTGTCGATAGAAAAAATGCACATGAAAGAACTCCTGAACCTGCTTGTGCAACAGCATATGATGGGTAATCGATGAATGGCGTTACTGAATTGAGAAGCGATATAAAGGGAGATGTGCTCGTTTTGAGATTTTCTGGAAGGCTGGATGCTTTAACAACACCAGACCTTGAAAAGCAAGTGCATCAGTTTATTGACCGGGGACAACATAAATTGCTACTCGATTTTTCCGGAGTAGATTATATTAGTAGCGCTGGAATGCGGATGCTGCTTGCAACAACCAAGAAACTTAAGAGTTTGTCAGGCCAAATGATCTTATGCGCTATGAGTGTAAATGTCATGGATGTATTTAAGATGTCTGGTTTTGATCATGTGCTTCAAATAAGTCCGAATGAAACGGAGGCATTGTCCAGATTTTAAAACACGATCTGTATAAATAAGGGTTTTTTAAAGTGTCATGCGGTTTGACGGTTGAAACAGAAAATATAGAAAGAATATTCCTTGGGCTTGCTCTAGAGGCCCATCAGCAAATTCCATCCAATTTAAAGAGAAAAAAAAAGAAAGTCATCGTACTGGCAGGCCCCACAGGATGTGGAAAATCAGACCTAGCCATGCAGCTTTGTGACAAAATTCCAGGTGAAATTGTATCGGCTGATTCTATCCAGGTTTATAAAGGAATGGATATTGGCACTGCCAAGCCCTCTATGGAGGACCGTGAACAGGTCCCTCATCATTTAATCGACATCCGTAATGTAAAAGAACCGTTTAATGTTGTGGATTTCTATTATGAGGCCAGGCATGCCTGTCAAAATATTTTTAACCGCGACAGGATTCCTATTATTGTGGGTGGATCGGGGTTTTATATTCATTCTCTTTTATATGGCCCCCCAAGTGGACCCCCTTCTGTGCCGGAACTTAGAAAATCCCTTGAGCAGGAGATGGAAAAATTGGGGCCTGATGCGATGTATGAGAGGCTCATACAGCTAGATTTAGACTATGCCCGGACTATCACTAAAAATGACAAGCAAAAGATCGTACGTGCCCTTGAGATCATGACCCTGACAAATAAAAAGGTAAGTAAATTACCTTGGAAAGCAAAGCACAAGCCTTTGAATTATGATTTCAGGTGCTGGTTCTTACATCGACCAAGAGAAATTCTTTATAAAAGAATTGAAAATCGTTGTGAAAAAATGATGGAACAAGGGTTCTTGCATGAAGTAGAAAAAATGATCGAGCAGGGGCTGCGTTCAAATTCCTCAGCAAGTCAGGCTATTGGTTATCGGCAAGCTTTGGACTACCTTGCGACAGAAAAAACCAAAGATGACTACAAAAAATTCATGGACGCATTTAAACAAAGTTCCCGTCACTATGCTAAAAGGCAGCTGACTTGGTTTAGAAATGAAGAGCCCTTATTTCGTTGGCTTGACCTTGATATGCATGATCCTGAAGTTCTCATCGACATCATCACTCAGGACTACGAACAATCTCTTTGAATTCCATCCACATTTCTAAAGAACAGATATATCTTTGCCAGACAGTTAAAACGCATGTGAGTTTCTATGTCGTTCCTGCTTTGCTCGCTCTGAAAAGTAGCGGGACTAAAGAGGTTCTTAGCACCTACAAGCATAGTTTTAAAATGCTTTTAGATAAAAAATTCCCTAATAGAAGCGATGAGGAGAGTTGCGAATTATATCGGGAATATCTTCCTCGCCTTTCCGATGAAATCGCTAAAAGGGTGTTGAATATTTTAGATCAGAAGTTTGTCCCCTCCTGTAGATATATCAACGTTTTCCAATCCAAATATGTACATGTTCATGACGAATTTTTTAAAAAAGATGGTGTTGGATGCAAGCTTTCAAAGGAGGAATGGGGTTCAATAAGCAAAAAATCCGCAGTTGATGCTTACGGGCTCATGAAACACCGGTTTTGCGTTCAAAAAGCAATAGAAGATCATGTGAGTCTCTTTCTTTCTCCATACAGGAACGGTTTAATTGCCCCGAATGAAGATGTCCCGCGTCAAATGCTTATTGTTAGACTTGAACAGGTCCTCCATGTCATGTTTAAACAGATTCCTTTCAAAACGAATTATATAGAATTAAAGGCAATGCGCCATTATTTTTTTGAATCATCTCAGTATATATTAGATCAGTACGAAGAACAAATCGGCGTGATCCCTTCTTTTGAAGAAAGTAAAAAGGATGAGAAATGTCGAATCATATTCAGAGCTTGTGTAGAAGCTGTTTTAGATGCAATCGAGATTGATTTTCCCAACATTCCATTCAACACGGGCCAAGTGATTCTGCAACTGGATGAATTGATGAAGCGAAATGAACGCATGAAGTCTTCGGTTGGGTCATAATTATAACGTTCCTTGAAAACAGCTTTGATGCTATACTTTTGTCTTAATTAAGAACTTTGGATCATACATTAGGATTTAACCCATGCAAAATGAAGAAACTTTTGAAAACAATAGTATTGAGAATCCTCAAAATGATTCAATTCCTGAGTTAACCGATTCTTTGCCGGAATCTGCAAATGAAAGCTCTCCAAACGAAGCAAAAGAGAAACAGCCAGCTGCAAAAAAGGAACGGGTAACTCCACTTGTAGAAAACTTTTTTAAAGAACTCGATGCATTGACTGAAGTAGAAGCTAAGATTGAATTTGCTTTAGGCTTTATGGAAAAGGCGATCGCACAAGAAAATTCGGCTGATTTTAAATCTTTTTGGGAAGCTAGAATGAAGTGCCTAGCTCTTTTTAAAGAAAATGTGCCTCCATTTCTACGTAATCAGCTTTGGACCAAGTTCAGCGAACTATCTAAAGAAGCACGCAGATTAAAAGATATGCTGGATGAACAAAGCGATTTTGCCGCAGAGCAGATCGATATGGCCATCACAGCCATTGAAACAGCATTAGATACTCTTCCTGAAACGCTTGCAAGCGAGCAGGATCTTGAACTTCCGGCCTATGCTTATGCGCTTAAAGAAAATTTTAATTTATATAACAACGCGCAAAGAGAGCTTGCCCATCTCAACTTGTCTGCATCAAGAATTACTTCTTTACGAAAAGAATTGATCAAAACAGAAATGCGTGTCCGGGTTAAAAATAAATTTTTTGATCGGATGAGCAAGGCGGGAGATCGCGTATTTCCTAGAAGAAAACTACTGATCCAGGACATCAGCCAAGCATTTACAGCTGACATCGAACACTTTATCAAACAATGCTTTGACAATCCCAATAGCAGAGTAGCGCTATTTGACTTGCGCGAAGAAATTAAAGCTCTTCAATCTGCAGCTAAGTTTTTTACATTGAACACACAGGCCTTTAGCCAGACAAGACTCCATTTGAGTGAATGCTGGGATAAGCTGAAGGAAATGGATAAAGAGAGAAAGCAGGAATTTGATAAAAAACGTGAAGTTTTTAAGAAAAATGGCGAAGACTTAACAGCAAAAATTCAAGACGCTTCTGCTAAATTTGAAAACGGAGAGTTGAATTCCTCTCAATCTTCATCCTTCCTGGATGAGATCGTGATCGAAATGCGCAATTTAGATCTTGGCCGTGATGAATTAAAATCACTACGTCAGCAAATCAGCGATTTTAAAGATAAACTTCAGGCGAAGCAAAAGCTCCAAGATGAAGAGCGGGTGAAAGCAGAAGAACTCCGTACAAAGCAAAAACGTGAACTATTTGAAAGCTTCAAATCGAAATGTTCAGAATTCCTTCTAAAAGCAAAAGAGATCTCATCAGAAGAGTTGATTGCTTCCCGTGATGAATTGATGGATGAGATTCAAAAGAGCGCACTTAGCAAGCTCGAAAAAAATGAACTTGATCGGATTCTAAAACCGCTTAAAGACCTGCTTCGCGAAAAGCGTGAACAAGCCCTTCTATCACTCCCTGCCGATGAAAGACAAGCACTAGAGCAACTGAAAGAGCTGCTAGTCGAAAAACGGGAATATAGACAAGAAGTCAAAGAGCGGATTGAGCAATATAGAAAACTTCTAGGCGCTTCAGGCCTTAGCTTTGAAAAGTCACTTGACTATAGTGCCCGTCTTTCTGAAGAAAAAGAAAGCTACGAAAAAGCCCAAGAGTCCGTTCAGGAAATCGAACAAAAAATCGAAGCCCTCGAATCCAAACTCTCCTAAAGTTTTAGATTCAACACAGAGACACTGAGAAAAAACACCTTCTCGGTGCCTCTGTACAAACTTTAACATTTTTATTACAATTAGAAAGCTCGTCTGTTAGTTTGTTTGTATTTTTTTGAAACACAGAGGAGCGGCAAGAGAACACAAAGGAGTATAAGATATCAATTTCTTTGTGTTATCTTGCCGCAACTCTGTTTTTCAAAAAAATAAGAGTTTATGGAATTAAAATTGTATGACCCAGATGTAACATGAATTCTTAGATTACTGTGACTTTAGTCGAGTCAGTGGCTCAGTGTTTTTTTTACCCCTTTGTTGACAAAGTTAATTGCCTGTGTAAAATGATTTTTATTTAGGGTGGGTTTATGGTCAGTTTACGCGGGCAGACGATTGCCGATTTCAATTTGTCAAAAGCGAGTCAATCTGAACTTGCCTTTGATCCACCGTCCTTATCTTCTGAGTTATTTGCTTCTGCTGTTTTCAACAAAAAGGTGATGAAACATATGCTTCCAAAAGAGGTGTATGAAAACATTTGTCTTGCGATGGATTCCTGTGGAAGCATCGATCCTGCATTTTCAGATACGATCGCGCTTGCGATGAAAGAATGGGCGATCGGACAGGGGGCGACACATTATACACATTGGTTTCAGCCTTTGACCGGCACATGTGCTGAAAAGCACGATTCCTTCATTGACTTCTCAAAAGAAGGGGGAGGGGTCTTAGAGCAATTTTCAGGTAAACAATTGATTCAAGGTGAGCCTGATGCTTCTTCTTTTCCCTCAGGAGGTCTAAGAAGCACTTATGAGGCACGCGGTTATACCGGATGGGATCCCACTTCGCCTGTTTTTTTATGGAAAACAGAAGGTGGAGTGGTCCTTTGCATCCCGACTGTATACTTTTCGTGGACAGGTGAGGCTTTGGATGCAAAAATTCCTCTTTTGAGATCGGATTTGAAGCTGAATAAAGCCGCTCTTAGGCTTTTGAAAATGACCGGCATTAAAGCAAATCAGGTGTATTCGACAATAGGTCTTGAGCAGGAATACTTTGTCATCGACCGCTCATTTAAGAATTTAAGGCCGGATTTGCTTCTTCTTGGTAAAACTGTCTATGGGGCGATGCCACCGGTCGGACAGGAACTGCAAGACCATTATTTGGGTTCAGTCAAAGACCGGATCCTGAACTTCATGATCGACTTTGAGACCGAAGCCTTGAGGCTTGGGATCCCTGTTAAAACCCGCCATAATGAAGTGGCGCCCGCCCAGCATGAAGTGGCGCCGATCTTTGAAAAATGCTCACTTGCGGTCGATCATAATCTACTTTTAATGGAATTGATGCGCCATATAGCGGTGCGCCATAACCTGAGCTGCTTGTTGCATGAAAAACCTTTTAAAGGGTTTAATGGTTCAGGTAAACACAGCAATTGGTCCCTTTCAACAGACCTAGGATTGAATCTGCTTGATCCAGGCGAATCGATGGGCAATAATTTGCACTTTCTTATCCTGCTGACAGCGATCTTACATGGGGTTCATCAACATGCACCGCTCTTGAGGGCCTCCATCGGATCCCGTTCCAATGATTCAAGGCTTGGCGGGCATGAAGCACCTCCGGCTATTATTTCAGTCTATTTAGGGTCGGAATTGGAAGGGCTTTTAGATGAGATTGAGCATAAAGGATCCTATTCAGGAAAAAATGCAAAGATCAACTATGATCTTGGCATGGCCGTCATTGCCAACCTGAAGCAGGACAGCACCGATCGAAACAGGACCTCTCCTTTTGCCTTCACTGGTAATAAATTTGAATTTCGTGCGGTGGGTTCCTCTCAAAACCCTGCCTTTCCAGCAACGGTTTTGAATGCGGTCGTAGCAGATAGCTTGAATCAAATTTTGGATGAGATTGCGAAGAATAAAGGTAAAAAAGATATCTGGGATGTGGCCTTGCCTGTCATCCAAAAATATCTTAAAAATTCTCGAAAGATCCGCTTTGCTGGTGACAATTACAGTGATGCATGGAAAAAAGAGGCCAAAACAAGAAAGTTACTAAACTTAGAAAAGTCCACATCTGCTTTTGAGGCTTATAAAGCACCGGCCACTGTCCAAATATTTGAAGAGATCCTAAGTAAAAAAGAGCTGCTTAGTCGTTATGAGATCGTTCATGAAGAATATTTGAACCGCTTGAAAATAGAGATCAACTTAATGCTCGATATTTTCTATAGCCAGATTCTTCCGGCAAGCTTAGAATATCAGAAAAATTATGCGAAATCTCTTAAAGCGAC
>CAZOAX010000081.1:0-8163 GCA_964577735.1 uncultured bacterium | reverse complement strand
GCTCTGTTGTGCTGTTAGGGGGATTCCTTCAGTGAGCACGTGATCAAAGAAGTCTGCATCATTTGGTTCTTCTTTAGAGACCTTTCCTTTAGCGAACAAGTTCTTAGGTAAATTCTTAGAGGATAGAAATTCACCGATCAAGAAATCAAAGTATTCATCGATGCAAGCGACATAAGCTGCATAGCCACCTTTTAAGTAGGAATCTATTTGAATGCCTTTTACTGAAAGCTCTTTAGCATAGCCTTCAATATATTCAGCGTGAGTCATTACCCCTTGAATTTTTCTATCCATCAATTCATCCCACTTTTTCCGCCCATTCTGGGAAATAGGAGGGATCTTAGAAGGAGTAAAGAGAAGGTTGTACTGATCGTCGAAAAGGCCCAAGCTTTTAAGTTGTTCGGGTAATGAAAGATTGGGATCTAATTTGATTTCTTGCGATACGACTTTTGGGGTGTGTGCAAAATGAGGACGGCGTGTGATAGGTAGAGTCATGGGATATGTATTTAATTTTTAGTAAATCTTTCGATGATGTCTTTTACGGGTTCGATCTTGTGTATGTTTTGGACGCTCTTTCCGGCTTGCCAATAGTCTTTGGATGTGCCGCCATTGAGGGAAATCCGTTTAAAGTCACGAATGGCATTTAATCCATACCAGGTGCGCATCCAGGATTTAGTATGCCGGTGCTGCAGGAGCCATCTGGCGATCGGGCCCACTTTTAAGCCTATCTGTTGCACATAGGGAGTATTGATAACAGATAAAGGGATGCCTGTGACACGTTCTGTGAGGACAATGTCTTTTTCACTTGCATTACAGATCGCTTCTTTATAGTTGTTCTTTTCATGGCATTCAGTTGTGGCGATGAATCTTGTTCCCATCTGAATCCCGTCATAGCCAATTTCAAGAGCACGTTTGAAGTCGTTCTCATCACCAATGCCGCCGGACGCAATGAGGGGAACGCCAAAACTTTCAACGGATTTATAAAGATCTTCCGGGCTCAAAATGCCGGCATGGCCACCAGCTCGATTGTTTACGCAAATGAGGCCATCAATGCCGGCATCAAGGGCTTTTACGGCCCATTTCTTTTCGACAACGTCGTGATAGACAATTCCTTGGTGCTTTTTTACAAGATCGACGACCCATTTAGGATTGCCAAGGGCAGTGATAAAAAACCGGCATCCTTCTTCAAGCGCAATTTCGATATAGCCCCGCATCCTTTTTTCATAGGCAGCAGAGGATTGTTCGACGATCACATTGAGGCCATAAGGATTTTTGGTCAGCTTGCGGATTAGCTTCAATCCTTCCCGAAAATCATGGCCATGCACATAGGCAAGGGATAGGGGCTGCACGATGCCGATTCCACCAGCTTCACTGACAGCTGCGATCAGTTCAGGATTACTGCAAGGGTACATGGCTCCGCAAATGATTGGATACTTGATGCCCACTTGTTTTGTGAAGCGTGTCTGTAAATTCATCCGGTGACCATTTTTTTAAGATCGATTTTCTGATCAAATTCTTGCTCAGTCAAATAGCCTAAGCTGACGGCGACATCCTTCAAGGTTCTATTTTCAACGTGGGCAAGATGCGCTATTTTTGCGCATTTATCATAACCAAGTAAAGGACTTAATGCTGTAATCAACATCAGGGATTGTTCGACGTATTCTTGGATTTTCTTCTCATTGGCTTTAAGGCCTTTAACAAGGTGCTCTTGGAAGCTTTTGCATCCATCAGAAAGTAACCTGCAAGATTGAAGAAAATTAAAGATGATCAAAGGTTTAAAGACATTGAGCTCAAAATTTCCCTGGCTTCCGGCAAATGCAATTGCTGAATCATTTCCAAAAACCTGTATGCAGATCATCGTGAGTGCTTCACATTGGGTGGGATTGACTTTCCCCGGCATGATCGATGAGCCCGGTTCATTTTCCGGAAGGATCAGTTCATTCAAGCCGGCCCTTGGGCCTGAGCCCATCCAGCGGATGTCATTTGCGATCTTCATCAGTGTTGAGCCGAGCGTGCGAAGAGCGCCGCTTGCAAAAACAAGAGGGTCATGACAGCTCAAGCTTGCAAACAAATTGGGGGATTGCGTGAATGGGAGTCCTGTTTTTTTTGCGATGGTAGCAGCAACCTTAGCGCCAAATCCTTTGGGTGCATTTAAGCCTGTCCCGACCGCCGTTCCACCAATCGCAAGCTCATATAATGCGGGAAGACAGCTTTCAATCCGTTTAATATCCTCATCTAACTGAAAAACGTAGCTTGAAAATTCCTGCCCAAGCGTTAGAGGAACCGCATCCATTAAATGGGTCCTTCCGATCTTGATGATCGAATCGAATTCCTTCCTTTTTAGATCAAGCCCATCACGCAATGTCTTAATAGCCGGAATCAATTGATGGACAAGCTCCTCTACTGCAGCAATGTGCATGACAGTTGGAAAAGTGTCGTTGGAAGATTGAGACATATTGACATGATCATTCGGGTGAATCGGGGTCTTGCTTCCTAAAGTGCCGTTAATTTTTTGAATGGCCCGGTTAGCGATCACTTCATTGGCATTCATGTTGGTCTGTGTTCCACTGCCGGTCTGCCACACTCGAAGGGGGAATTCCTCATCCAGTTTCCCCTCGGCCACTTCATCTGCTGCATCGTGGATCATCTTTGCATGCTCGGCATGCAAAATGCCAAGGGACTCGTTCACACTTGCAGCAGCAGCCTTTAAAATTCCAAAAGCGCGAATGACGCTTTTTGGCATCTTTTCATCACCAATATTGAAATGCGTAAGCGACCGTTCCGTCTGCGCGCCATACAGGCGAGCACTCGGCACTTCCACTTCACCCATGCTGTCTTTTTCCACTCTTTTCATAAATTACTTTTACTGCAATCAACCATGTTTTGCAAGCTCAAACGCCGAAGCTTTTTGGGCTTGAATGTTTAAAAATTTTAATTTAATATTTCCTCTCTATTGGAGGGGGGATTTGCAATATGGTTGAGAATTTATTAGCAGAACAGATTCTTACGGCAGCAATTGAGGTTCACCGTACTTTAGGTGGGCCAGGACTGCTCGAAAGCTTATATGAAGATGCATTGTTCTATGAATTAAGATTGCGTAACATTCCAGCAATATCACAGGTTGCAATACCTGTTGCTTATAAAAATTATAAGCTTCGTGATTCAATGCGTATTGATATACTTGTAGATAGCAAGGTAATTATTGAAGTCAAAGCTACTGAAACTATATTGCCTGTTCATAAAGCTCAAGTTTTGACCTATTTGCGATTAACGAATATTAAACTAGGATTGTTAGTCAACTTTGGACAGGAACGTCTTATTGACGGCTGGAAAAGGATTGTCAACGATCTTTGAGAATCAATTGCTTATAAAAAATTAACGCAAAGGCGCAGAGACGCAGGGACGCAGAGAGGGTCGGCCTTCATTAAATAGCCTAATGATTAAATACTCTTTCATTTCCAGAAGAAAGTTCCTTTCTTCTGGACAGCAGTTTTTGTGCTCCTCCGGAGCACAAAAAAATCTTGCTTCGCTTGCCGTTCCTCTGCGCCTCCCCGTCTTTGCGCCTCTGCGTTAATTTCTCTTGGCAATGTTTGAACGATCTTGTTCTTCATGTGGTTTGTGTTCTTGTGAATTATAGGGGAGTGATGGCAAACTGGCGGGATGAAAAAAACGATTCTGCTTCTTTTAGTGATTTTGGAGTGTGCGGCTGTTGATCCTCTCCGCTGGAATGATACGATGATGCCTGATTTCAGGTTGGTGGTGGACCCTGTGATGTTCAATGAGGTGAGCGGTGCATCTGCACTTTTTGAAGCGGGTAGACAGAATTACCGGGCAAATGGCACCTTTGGTTATGCATTCGATAATGGCTATTTGGCGAAAATGTCCGGAGAGTATCTGACGCAAAGGCTTGGATTTTCGTTTTGTTCCAAGAAGGAGCATCATTGGGTTGAACAGGGGGCTGTTGGGGCAGCTGTGCAATTTCCTTTTGATGCAGAGTGCGGTTTTTCTTATTCCCATGCTGGTAATAAACACATATCAGAGACGGTTGTTCCCCTTGAAAATCAGATTTGCATGAAAAAAATTGCGGGCTCAAATGGGGTGCAGCTTTATTTGGGATCTCGGGTTTCTTTTTGGGATTATGGGATATTTAATGGGAAAATTGTTTACGATTATGTGAAATTCAATCGTGCTTTTCAAAAAAATAAAGTCGTTCAGGGTGTTGGGGTCAATCTCTCATTTGACCAGTATATATTTAATTGTGAAAAAATTCATTTAGGGCTTCAGGTGGAAGCTCCTTTTATTGCATATGATGCGAGCTTTGCCACACGGATCCGTGTTTGCGAGCGGATATTTGACATTGCGATTTACGGCCAGCGCGTACATGGACTGAAATCTATTCCGAGCTCTTCCCGAATTGGGATCGAGATTGGGATTGATTTAGACAATCTTTGGTCTGGAAACCCTACATTTTGTAGAGATTCCTTGGCTTCATGGATCAGTCGCCCGGCAGTTTATATGCCACAGGTTCTAGTGATGAAAGATCAAAATACAAGGGAATTTGGAAGGGCTCCTGCTGGGAATCTACCGGCAAGTGTCACTTTTAATGGAGAATTTGATGTCAGTCAATATTTTACGGGTACAACGCCTCTGATCTACACGGCATCTGATCTTCCGGAAGGACTAGTATTAAATCCGGTAACAGGGAAAATTACAGGAATAATGACACCCGGTACCTATGAATTGATAATTAAAGCTACCAATTATTTCGGAACCCATTCACAATTAGTTACTTTTAACTATTAAGGTGAAGATTTATGCATTTGGAAAGGGTGGACCCGGAAGTTGGATTAAACTGGCTAAAAGAAGGAAATCAACGCTTCGTTCAAGGGAAGATGGAAAATTCCTGTTATCATCAGGAAAGTCGGGAGGCGTCCCTTACCATGCAGCGTCCATTTGCCATTATTGTTGCTTGTTCAGATTCCCGTGTATCACCTGAACTTATCTTTGATCAAACCCTTGGCCAGATCTTTGTTGTCCGTGTAGCCGGCAATGTGGTCACCGATGTCGAGCAAGATAGCATCGACTATGCAGCTTTATTTCTCGGAGCCTCCCTGATCGTCGTCCTTGGTCACGAATCCTGCGGTGCCGTAACAGCAGTTCTTGCCAACCAGATCGATTACATTCCCGCAATTGCCGCCTGGATAAAAAAGGGGATTTCTTCATCGACACTAGAAGATGCCGTCAAAGAAAATGTACATCATGGAATGGAAAGCATCCGAAATGCGGCCGTTCTTGCTCCTCTTATACAACATAACAAGCTCAAGATCGTGGGCGGCTATTACAGCCTCCAACACGGCAAAGTCGACTTCTTCTAGATCAAATATAAACGCCCGAATGGGCGTTTATATGACGATTTTAGTCTTTCTTTTCGGGGATGGAGGACGCAAGGCCAAAGAGAGAAAACCCGAAGAACAACATGTTGATCCCGACTAAGAGTCCGATCGTCCAGATGGCAGTTCCTGGTAGTCCACTAAAGATCAATCCGGCAAGTAAAAGAGAAATAATACCGCTGAAAGCAACCCAGCCCCATTTTTCAAAGCCTTTGAGTTGAAAAGCAAAATACAGTTTGCTTAAACCGTCTATTAGGAAGTAGGCGATCATCAGATAAGTTAGTGAGATGACTCCAAGTATTGGGAAGAATAGGAGCAGTCCGCCCAAAACTAAATTTAAGATCGCGTTACCAAGTGTTCCCCAAAATCCGGGCGCGTCCCAGGATTGAAAGAGACGAATGAGTTGAACGATACCACCGACAAGAAAAAGCGAGCCGATCAGTAGTTCAAATCCTATAGTAAATATTTGGGGAAGTGCAATGGCGGCAAGGCCAAGCAACATAAAAAATACGGCTTCAAAATAAATCAAGCCGCGGTAGCTAGATAGTTTTTCCATGAGATAACTCCTTTTGATCAGTCATAAAGAAGTTAAAGATTTTTTTGAATTAAATTCAGGGAGTTTGCAATTTCGCTTTCAAGATGGGGGTAGTTTTTTTTCACCCAAGGAAGGATCCTTTCATTATTGATCTTGCTAATTTCGCTCGCAGGATCTTGTTTCCCAAGGGAGAGCTTACCAAAATCGATCCGAATGGGGCGGTTTCCTACAAATCCAGTATTGGAAATGACGTTATGGTCTTGATCATAAAGACCTTTTTTTAAATCGGTCGCGATCATTCGATAGAGGGAAAACAATTTGGAAACAGCGCCTTGGATGTCCCCTTGATCTAAGTAATATTTTAAAGTGTCGCCAAGAGGAGTGGCCTTTTTCTGCAGGACAAAAACATATTGATCGAGGTTCAGGTTGTGCAGCCGTCCGGCTTTATCTCGGATAGAGACATTTTTTTCAAAAAGAGGGGAAGGGGGGAAATGAATATAAAGGATGCCTGAATTGTCGCGGTTGAAGTTTTCAGCTAGAAGCAATCCATTTAATAAGCGGTCTACTTTCTTTTTTCGGTCTTTCGCATGATTTTCGTGGAAACTCTGGAAGTACTGGGGGACCAAGTCATATAAATCAAACCCTTGAAGAGTGTGGAATTTAAAGAGTTTAAGGACTGATTTTTTGTCCTGACTTTCAAATGCAAAGGATTGATTGCCGCTTCCGAGAAATGTGAAAGACTGGTCTAGAATGGGTTCTAAGTCATGGGGAAGAGGGGATGAGCCTAGTTCAAAAAGCGTATCGCTCTTTGCAAATTCCGGACTGAAGCAACAGGATCTTTTCGAATAGGAAAAGATGAGGCCGCTGACTCCCAAAAAAAGTAAAAATGGCAAAAATAATTTTTTCATCTTCCTTATTTTAGCCATTTAAGCAATTCTTGAGAATAATCAAAATGCAACCTATAATCTCATCCCTTAAGCGAGAAGGAGTTTTCCTATGGAATCTATCGAAAATTATTTGGAAATGATACGCGATTACGTGTGGGGATTGCCTCTTTTAATTTTACTCCTTGGGACAGGTGTTTACCTGACCTGGATATTAAGAGGTATTCAGTTTTCTTATTTAGGTTATGCGTTCAAGCAAATATTTGCTGCGCAGAAAGAAAATGCCGAGGGAGATATCAATCCTTATGAAGCTTTGATGACCACTCTTGCTGGGGCTATCGGAACAGGATCGATTGTGGGAGTTTCAACTGCTCTTGCCATTGGCGGGCTTGGTGCTCTGTTTTGGATGTGGGTGACGGCTTTACTTGGAATGGCAACAAAATATGCCGAATCCTTGCTCGCGATCAAGTACCGCGATATCGATTCAAAAGGTGAAATGATCGGCGGTCCCATGGAATATATCGAAAAGGGGCTGAACATGAAGTGGCTGGCTGTTCTTTTTGCAATTTTTGGTGCTGTGGCGGCTATCGGAACGGGGAATCTTGTGCAGGTGAATTCTATTTCTGCGGCTGTCAATGAAGTGTGGAGCGTTGATCCTTGGGTGTCTGGCGTAGTTTTAGCGGTATTGACAGCGGCTGTTGTGATTGGCGGGATCAGGTCCATTGGGCATGTTGCAGGTGTCCTTGTTCCTGTCATGGCACTGCTCTATGTAGGGGCTGGCCTTTACATCATCGCGATCCATGCGGGAGAGATTCCAGCAGTATTTGGACAAATTATCCGTTCTGCTTTTGACTTTCAATCGATCGGTGGGGGGATTGCAGGTTCTGCTTTTTTAATTGCCATTCAAACAGGTGTTTCAAGAAGCGTATTTTCCAATGAAGCCGGTCTTGGAATCTCTTCTATTGCAGCAGCAGCTGCAAGAACCGACCTCCCGGGAAGACAAGCGATGATCAATATGACCGGCGCATTGATCAGTACAATTGTTGTCTGCACGATCACAGGACTTGCGATTGCTGTGAGTGGTTCTCTTGATGCCGTGAATGCAGAAGGCAATTCCCTTAATGGTGCTGCCATGGCAATTCACGCATTTGAAGGCAATATTATCGGCGGAAGTTATATCGTGACAATCGGACTGATCATGTTTGCTTTTACTACTGTGATGGCATGGGGCTATTATGGCGAAAAGTGCTTTGAGTACCTGTTTGGAACTAGGTATATCATGGCCTATCGGATTTTATACTGCCTGATCGTAATTCCCGGTGCTGCGATCAAACTTGAGCTTGCGTGGCTCCTTGCT
>CAZOAX010000080.1:7599-8197 GCA_964577735.1 uncultured bacterium | reverse complement strand
CAGGGGAACGGCGAGAGACGGCCGAGTTTCAAATTCCCGACGACCCTACTTTGTTCATGTACTTCTATCGCTTATTTGAAGGTATCATAAAAGAAGTGGACACAACTCCTGCAGAAGCGCAGAAAAAGTTCATCGTTGCCATCTGCGGTTTAGGTGATCAAATAACTGGAAAGCCTGAAAAGCGGGAACTTGAAAAAGTATTGAAACTTTGGGGTATTCAGTTTATATCGGAATAGTAACTCATGTTACGTAAGGTAACTATAAACCTATTTCGGAGGCTCATATGATCCTTGATCACTACAAAGGCGTAACTGCACGATTTTTGCGTAAAGATGAACGTCTTTTTCAAACGCAGGAAACAGAAATGCCACTTGTGATTGAAGCCAAGGAACATAAAGACCTTAAATTCCTGCAGAACTTCCTTATCGAGAATTCTATTAGCCTTATGGAAGACGTTGCTAAATACGGAGCGGTGCTCTTCCGGGGCTTTGATGTTAAAACCGATAAGGACTTTGAAGATACGATCCTAAGTATCAAAGGCTTACACGGTATTAGCGATGCCTTCATGGCCGAGCATGGCAGAGCAAGGGTAGGCGAT
>CAZOAX010000080.1:1788-7589 GCA_964577735.1 uncultured bacterium | reverse complement strand
ATAAAACGGGTGGTACTCTTTATCTTGGTGGTTTTCATAGTGAGAATTATTATTCAGCAGATGTCCCCGGATTTATTTCCTTTTGCTGTTTCAAACCTTCCACTTTGGGAGGAGAAACAGGCCTTGTCAATATGGAAAAGGTCTACGAGCACTTAAGTGATGACTTAAAAAAGAAATTGGAAGAAAAGCCATTTTTTGTGGGCAAGTGGCTCGTCACAGACATCGCCGAACGCTATAAAATTGATCCAAAAACAGTGGAAGAGATCTGCCGGCAGTATGATCTGCCGATTGAAGGGGAAGGGGAAGATCGCCTCGTCCTCATGTATAAACCAAGTGTTTTTATCAACCCTGTCACGAAGAAAAAATCCTTTTCGATCAATTTCTTTTCGCTACCTTCTTTAGATACAGTTTTACGTAAACGTTTTTTGAACGACTACCAAGGAAAAACCTGGTTTTGGAACCGCTTTTTCTGGAAGCTGCCTTATTCCATTTTTAAATCTGTGGAAAATGCAGCTGTTTTTTGCATCGCCCTATTTCATTCTCCAAAAGAATTAATGCAAATGACTCAATCTAAGTGGAAAACAGATAGTGCTTTTAAAAAGCTCGATAAAAAGTTCACCAAAGTCAGCTCTGCAGTTTCAAAAGAGGAAATTGAGACCCTCGCAACAGAGATGCATAACTATTACAGCTCAATCACTTGGCATAAAGGGGATATCCTCCTTGTGGACAATAGAAAAGTCGCCCATACCGGCATGCCCGGCGAAGGCCCAAGAACGGTCCGCGCTCTAATAGCCAACCCCCTTCAAATGAAGTATTCAGCCGACCAATCCGGATGCATCGACTGCCAAGACAGCCCGACAGAAAGCATCGGCCATTACCTAACAGTCGCCGAAAAAAGATAGTATTCAATTTAGTATTCATATATAATTACTTTTTTTGATAAAAAATTAGGTTTTATATGAATTCTGTTTCGCAGTTTAATTCTAATATGATTTATTACATGGGCGTGATTTGTAAAGGTAATCGTGAAAATGTAAATAAAGTATGTGTCGCAAAAAATGACAAATCCATAGATAAAAAGGCACTACTAAACAATGGATTTTGGTATCCGCATGAGTATTGTAAGGCGCTGAAAGAGTTTAATTTTCAGGATCGTTTAAATTGGATGGTTCAAAATGGGAATGCCTATCATGGAATGATGCCCAAATGTTTGACTCAAGTTGAAGATGTTAACATGGTGATGAAAAAAAAGTTATGTGATTTTAAAATTGCAAAAGAATGTCTTCCATCTGATGCACTTGAGGTCATCGGAAATTCTTTATGCCTATTAGGTTGCGAAGAAGTGATACATATTTCAATGTATAGATCTTTAAAAGATATTTTGGGGAAAGAGAAATTTGATCTGCTCTTTGCCTGGAATTCAACAACCCCGTTGGAGATCGGTGGAGGATGTCAAAATCCTTGTAGCCGTCTTTTAAAACAAGTATTTATTAAATCGTGTGAACAGATTGAGCCTGGAGATATTTGCCATTTTTCTAACATTCAACTCTATATGATGAAACATCCGTTCGGTGATTCGCGGGGTTATAACGCAATTTGCAGTGCTTTAATCGATAATCAACCTGAGTTTTTAGCATTTGGGCTAGATAACAATGGTGTATCTATAGAGGGTATTGAAAGAAATCTATCTGAGCAATGCAATTTGCCGCAATATGAAATGGAATTCATCCATCCGAAGATTATTGCCCATGCCTATACAACAGCCATACTTAGGGATGAGAAAAAAAGTAAAGATTTGGTGGAATCCATGAAGGACGTCTCTCTGAATTTTGAGGTGTTTAAAAATGAACCTAGTCGTCAAGCTTTTAATAATTGCATTAAAATTAGAAGATTAGTTCTTCCTATCGATAGGCCTGATTTGGAGAAAATTCAACAACTGATGGATGCATCTCTGAATGATGTACGAAAAGTCTTTCAACAGTTTTAATTTAAGTGCGGGTTTCGGAGAGAAACCCGCACTATGAGAGATTAGAGAGTAAACTGGATACCGGCTACACCAAGGTTGTAGTCAAGGTTTCTTACTTTTACTTTCCAGCTAGTTGTTGGAACATGATCAGGATATCTTGTATCACCGAATGTGTAATTAGATGAATTGATATGTAGATATCTGTATTCAGCAAACACACTCCAGTTGCAAGTCAATTCATAACGAAGACCTACTTTTGCTTGAGCTGCAAATGCCCAGTTTGAATCATTGCGCTTAGAATTGAAGTGGTTAACCCCTTCTTCCGGAGGAGCGACTTGTATAGAGCTTGCTCCGTTGATCCAAGTTTTCGCAGCTCCAACCCCGCCACCAACATATAGTTGTACAGCATCAAAGTTCGGAACGTTGAAGGCGAGCACGCCGTTAACTAAAAATACGCCACCGTCCATCGGTAGTTTATTGATAAAGTCATGCTCTGGCAGTCTATCAAGATCTAATTGATTGAGTAGATCGCCGGTATAGTCATTGTTAAGTCTTGTCAGGTAGTAACCTTCAAGCTCAACAGCTGGAGTGAATCTTAATCCACAATCAGTGAATTGTCTTGGTTGTAGTCTATAACCGATATTCATCCCACCGAGTGCTGCATTAGCGCCTCTCCATGAGCCTCTTGCATCGACATCCAAAGGTCCGCCTTCCTCTTCAGGGAAGAATGCGATACCGGTTTGTCTGATTTTTGTCTTAAGCGCTGCTCCACCACCGCCAAATGCGCTGATGTAAAAAGATGAGCATTCTGGTTCACAAGGATTGCAGCAATCATAGGCTTGTGCAGCAGAACAAATGCCCATTATAGATAACAGGCTAACAATTGATTTTCTAAACATGTACATAGTCTCCTTCTGATTATGTGCTTATTTCGGACGATGGCAAATCGCAAATTAAAAATCTAATTATTTTTTTTATTTTTTTAAAATTTGAATGGAGCGGAACATCAATTGGTGAAATAAGCGGCACATCTAAATGTATTTAAAAATGATTCAAGCTATATACTGAAGTTGTTTTAAATGGTATAAAGTAAATCCAAGCAAGCTCATGTCATCATGAATGTGAGTACTATATGTTTTTAAAGTTTCATCAACCTTTTGAATAATCTCATTAATGGGTTCTTGATGTAAACTTTTTAGTAAGGCAAAAAACCGGTCTTCACCAAATAGTTCTCCTTGAGGATTTTTCAGTTCAGTGATGCCGTCGGTATATAAGAACACTTTGTCTCCAACTTCAAGCATCCCCTCGTATTCTTCGAAGATTTGATCTTTTGCAAGGCCCTTTAAACCGATCATCATGCCGCGTTTGTCAAGGAGGGTGAGTTCGCCATTTTTTTTGATAATGATGGCTGCCGGGTGACCGGCGCTACTGTATTTAAAATATCCGGTGATGGGGTCGACTATTAGATAAAAGATTGTAAAGAAACGGTCGAATCTCTCTAAAGGGTATTCATCATTTAGTGCATTGATGATGAGTTTTGGAGATAAAGCTTCTGGATAATTTACAAATTGATTGAAAAATTGAGAAATTGAGACGGTGACCAGCGCAGATGGCACATCATGGCCGCAAACATCGACCATATAAAATACAGTCTTATCTTTTCCTTGGATCACATTGAAAATATCTCCCCCAATCGTATGCGCTGGATGCCAGAATGAAGCTACTTGAAAGCTATTGAGTTGAAGTAAGGTCGGTGGTAGAAAGCTTTTTTGGATCACAGAAGCGGCATTTAAGTCGTCATCAAGGATATTTTGTTTTTGGGAAAGCTGGGCATTTTTTAAACGTAGCTCGAGTAGCCTAGTTACTTGCCAACCTAAAATGCGTAACGATTTTAGTTGCTCATCACTGAGCTTGTTTGGCTTGTGATCGATGACACATAATGTTCCGACATTCAATCCATCTTTTAGTTCCAGCGGGATGCCGGCGTAGAACCTGACGCCGGGATCACAAGTTGCAAGGGGGTTATCGCGGAAACGATCATCCTCAAGAGAGTCCGGCACCTCTAAAATCTCATTTCCTAAAATGGCGCGTGCGCAAAATGAATGAATGCGGGGATTTTCCCGGTGCTCTACTCCGATCGCAGATTTGAACCATTGCCTGTCATGATCAACCAACGTGATTGTAGAAATAGGCACTTGGCATATCTTGGAGGCAATAAAAACGATCCCGTCGTATATCTCTTCAGGGTCTGTATCTAAAATATGAAGTTCATGGATGAGCTTCATTCGTTCTATTTCATTGGAAGGAAGTAAATTCATTAGAATAAATACCCCAAGCCACCGCCAAAAGTGAAACCTCCCACTTGGATATTCCGTGTATAGACATTTGTCTTATGTGTGTGAAAGTGAACTTTTGCATACGAATACTCCCCAAAAATATCGATCACAAAATTATTGCAAGGGATGTAGTAAATGCCTGTATTTAAAAATCCTCCGAGGCCGTTTTTGGATTTGTTGGAGTAGACAAAACTCGATGAATTATGCTGACGGATATAGAAATATCTAGGTCCTATCGCAAAATAGCACTGCAGTGTATCTGAGATTGCATAAACAGGCTTTAGGCCAATATTGACCGGTATCGACCATACGGAGGTACTTTGATGTCCATTAAGTGATTTACCAGAACGTTGAAAATATTCGATGGCGCCATAGGCTTCCAGGCTCCAATTGCAGTCCAGATCACATAAAGGATAGGATGTCGCTAGCTGCACATCCAATCCGCCCCGATCATAAACCTTTTGCATTTTGGAATCGGAGAAAAAGAAATAACCCACTTTGATCTCTACTGCAGACAAAGAGGTGGTCATTGCAAATAGGAATAGAAAAAATCGGATCATTTGGTGCCTTTGATGATGATATTAATGCTGGAACTTTCGCTTCCGCTAGCGTTGAATGCAGTCACTGCATAGCTGTAGGAAACTCCTTTCTTTCTGTCATGATCTTGATAGCTAGTCTCTTTAGCATCTATGCTTGCGATCTTTATTCCATCCCGATAAATGTTGTAGCCAACCACATCTGCTGAAGGGCTTTTTTCCCAATTCAACTGGTTATAAAGTTCATAAACAAAAGCAAAGTCATTTTTCTTTTGCTTGCCTTGTAGGCCTGATGGTGGCTCTAGGGTGCTGAAACTTAAAAGTACAGAATTCGGCAGGTAAGTGATCGTATAATTTGGCGTAGGCCCTGTAAAGCTAACATCATCAAAAGTGCCTATAATGTTAGAAGCTGTTAAGAGGGTATAGGTGCCGGAAGGATTAGATCCGATATCGATTTCTAAAGTGCCAGTAAGCTCTGCAAGCCCCGTTACAGCTACCTTGGATGGAATTGCAATATGCACAAGGCTTCCAAGTGTATCAAACATGAGCTCTGCAGGACTTAAAGTTAAACTTCCAAGCGTTAGTGTTCCATCCGGAGAAATGGTCCCCGAATTGACATAGACATCTCCAGTTAAGGTTCCCATTCCGCTCAAAGTCCCTCTTTGAGCACTTATGCCCATATTTCGACAAACCGCAACAGAGGCTGTTGCGATCAATCCATTCACTTTAAAATTCGCATTATTGATCTGAATGTAACCTTCATAGTCAGTTGTCCCATTGTAAACAATGGTCCCATTGCCACCGACATAGACGCTCGTTCCACCTGCTCCAAAAACCGTATCATCAACGAACGCAACCCCGGCACCTAGTGTCAACAGATCATTTACGCCATCTGCAATTAAAGACAGAGACGAACCTGAACGCAAGAAAATGCTATTGCCAAGTGCAGAGCCGTTTAAGTTG
>CAZOAX010000080.1:0-1778 GCA_964577735.1 uncultured bacterium | reverse complement strand
TGCCTGAAATAGCCTGGAGAGTGAAATTTAAATTGCCATCGACAAAGATGGCACCACCAAGGCCGCTTCCACCACCACCACTGGCGTTACCTCCGGAACCTCCTCCAAGATTTCCAATGTCGGATCCACCGGTCCCATCTGAAGAGCCACCCCCACCGCCGCCACCAAGGGAGTTGCCACCGTTAGATGGCGTTGAGCCGGATTGATTAACTCCGCCACCGCCCCCACCGCCACCAACTCCTCCTGAGCCACCTTGAACGGTATAATTCGTATCATAGGCACCAGTGCCGGCACCACCGCCACCACCGCCTCCATAACCTCCACTGCCGGCGCCACCGTCGACACTGTTAGAAACGCTTGTGATTACAACTCCGCCTCCACCGCCGCCGGCACCATCTCCTCCATTACCACCCGATGGGGTTGCAGCACCCCCAGGCGGAATGGCACCTTGAGCTTCAAGTCCGGAATTGCCGGAGCTTCCACCACCACCACCACCAATGCCGCCTCCGCCGCCACCTCCGGCTAAGTTTCCGCCGACATTGCCGCTGCCTCCATTTCCTGCAACAATGGAGAGACCATATCCATTCCCATCTTGGCCGGCCACTTGATCTGAACCCCCATTACCCAAATTCGTTAACGTTCCTAATGTCGCGCGGGATCCAAGCCCTCCACCCCCGCCCCCACCTCCGCCAGAGTCGTCAGTAGAAAGGGTCACATCGCCTCCATTGCCCCCAAAACCCCCACCACCGCCGCCGCCAGTACTTCCGGTGGTCGTAATCGAGCCCCCATTACCACTAAAGCCTCCACCGCCGCCGCCCCCTTCATTGCCGGTGCCGGAAATTACATTCCCTCCATTCCCTCCAACAGCAGAGCAGTTATTGATCGAAACATTGGTTAACGTGACAGAAGGATAAGATCCATTCAGAAACGTTTGAGGCACGTAAATGGCACCCCCGGCGCCCATGCCACCCCCGCCGCCAGAAATTCCCGATCCGCCGTTGCCGCCTTTTGCAGAAAGGTTTTGAAAGATCATGTTTTGAATTGTGACATTGCCCATCGGAAGAAACAAGCCGCTGTAAGCTCCGCTGTTGCCATCAATCGTCACCACGAAATTATTGCTCCCGATGGTGATATTTACGTAGTTTGTGGAGTTGTTAATGACTGGTAAAATTCCATTGAGCTGGATCGTCATCGGGGAGTCAAAAACAATCGCATAATCATCAGGGGTTGTATTTAAGCCCAAATTCATCGCATTCAAACAATATCTCAAATCGCCCACATCACCAATGCCTCCAGGCATATTATCTGTATTCACTGAGACATTAAGCGTTGTCAAAGCATACAAAGAGTGAGACGCGAAAAGAAAAATCCAATACGTGAATTTGTGCATGAAATAACCTATAATTATTTCTTTACACTATAGCCCATTTGGAAAATTCGGCAGAGGATAAAATGACCTTTTCTCAGGAATAAAATGAGGCCTCATCGCAAATGCAATCGTTGCATACCTCACCTCACCACCCGTCACCACAATGTGTGGAGTCGGATTATATCCATTCAAAAGTGTCCCCGGAATAAGTAAAACCGAATGATCACCTCTCAACGGCGAAACGAAATCCTCCCTCCCATAAGGAGCTAGCAGAAGTGATTGATTATCAGTGCTATGCAAAAATAGCGAAAAAGCTGTCCCATCATAATGCGGCCTCGATGCCTGGTAAGAAGGCAAATACTTAATCACCTTCAACAAAATTGATGGCCTCTCCATCTCAAACTCATCC
>CAZOAX010000079.1:0-8297 GCA_964577735.1 uncultured bacterium | reverse complement strand
TATCTTGATCGGTCTTGGAATTGACTTGCTTTATCTGCTCATTCGACGGATCATGGATTATTTAAATCCCTTCCAGGTAGTCAATTTCTTAAAAGATGAAGCTTTCCGATCGATTGCTCAAGATTCAGATGAAACGCTTTGCAATGTGATCGAATCCTGCTCCGAAGTGGCCGTCAAATCGATCCAAAGACATAATAGCGCACTTGCCAACCACTCGATTGATACACTCGGGCTGATTGGAGAGAATTTTCTAGTCTCATCAAAGAGTTTATCACATCCCGTTCAAAATCAAGAGCTTAAAAATCAGGGAGTTGACGATGCCTTAAGTTTTGTCCTGGTCTTTCTTTGCCAGCATCTCGATTCCATTTACACAGAAGCGTTTGAGAAAAAACTTGAGCTTGTCGCAGGTAATGTGATCACAACCCTTACAAAAATATCTGTCAATGCTGCGAAAATAGATGTTTCCCTCCTTTCACTGCCCCTGTATTACATCAACAAGATTGCCCAGCATGCAATGGAAAATAGCTTTGAAGATGTAGGGATCAAAGCCACAATCGGCTTAACAAATGTAGCAGAAACCATTTCCCAAACTAAAGACATCCAATACCAGGATTTGAAATCGCCCTTTATCTCGATCATCTCCACAATGGATATGATTGCCAAAGAAACCTTTCGCCAAGATAAAAACACGAAAATCGCTATCTTAGTCGAACCATTTAAAAAACTGCAGCAACTAGTCCAAATAGAACCGATCAAATCCCATCAAGACCAATCCGTCATCGAAGACCAGATCAAACTCGTTTTAAGTGACTTCTCCACCCTTGAATCCGTCCTCGCTACCATGCCGCTCATGCCCTCCATCCTCCCCGACGAGTAGCCTAAGCAAGCGATTCAACACGAAGACACAAAGACACGAAGAGAGAGCGTTTTCTTTGTGTCTTCGTGTCTTCGTGTTGAATTTTCCTACAACGAGCCTGAGAAGGGGGCGGGGGACTTGAAGGTGATCATTTCATTTGTGATCGGATGCTCGATGGAAAATTCCGCATGATGAAGCAGGATGGTGTCCTGCGTAGTTTTGCTGCCGTATTTTTTATCACCGGCGACCGGATAGCCTCTAAAACCAAACTGTGCACGGATCTGATGATACCTTCCGGTGTCTAATGTGACCTCAACAAGTGTTTTCCTGCCATTGTTATTGAGAACTCTATAAGACAGGCTGCAGGGCTTTGCACCTGTATCTGCCGGATGGGCCTTGATGGCGATGTGATCGCCGTGTACAAGATAGTCTTTCAGTGTATTATCACCGGAAAGTATACCGTCTACAATGGCCATATAGATCTTTTTTGTTTTTTTGTTGCGCATAGAGGCTTGCAAGCGGGATAGAGCCTTACTTGTTTTTGCAAATACCACAATTCCAGTCACAGGCTTATCGATCCGATGGATCGCATGCAGGTAGACGTTGCCGGCCTTATTATATTTTTCTTTCAACCATGCTTTTGCGCGTGTTTCCAAGCTGTCGTCGCTTGTAGGAGAGTCTTGCGTGGATAGATTTCCCGGCTTATTAAGAACTAGGATGTGGTTATCTTCAAAAATAACATCAATCATGTGCATATCAACTTAAAAGTCTTTTGTAAGATATTATGAAAAGGAAAAACGCAGAGACGCAGAGACGCAAAGGCGCAAAGAAGAGAATTTTGTGCTCCAATGGAGCACAAAAAGTTTTGTCCAAAAGAACGGAACGTTCTTTTGGATGTTCCTCTCTGCGTCGCTGCGTCTTTGCGCCTCTGCGTTATTTCTCGGCTTTCTTCAGCGATGGATTTCTGAGTAAAATGAGTTATATCACTCATTTCGTTGCCTGAGTACTTCGTAGAGGAGCAGTGTGGTTGCAGTTGCAACGTTTAGAGAGTCTGCAATGCCTTGCATCGGGATTCTGACCTGAATGTCAGCTCCCTTCATCCATTTATCGCTTAAGCCCAGTTGCTCTGTTCCAACTGCAATTGCAATCCCTTGTTTGAAATCGGCTTTAGTAAATTCAAGAGTGGCACTTGGCGTTGCTGCAGCAACTGCGATGTTGTGCTCTTTTAACCATTTAAGCGCTTCTTCAGAAGTGGCTTGATATACAGGCACTGTAAAAAGCGTGCCGACGCTTGCGCGCACGACATTCGGATTAAAGATATCGGTGCATTTATCGCAAAGGATCACACCATCTACGCCACTTGCATCGCTTGATCGTAAAATCGTGCCCAAATTGCCCGGTTTTTCAATTGCTTCTGCAACAACAAGAAAAGGAGGACGATCTTTGGGTAGTTTTATATCACTAAGTGTCAGATGGATCTGTTTTGCGATCGCAAGAAGCCCGTCCGGTCGATCTCTGTAAGAGATTTTTTTAAAAACATCGGCCGTGCATTCAAAGAGAGTCGTATTCGGTCCACTTAGCTTGGCGATCAGTGCTTGTTCATTTGAGCCAAGGAAAAGTTCCGGGCAGTAGTAAAGCTCGAGTGGTTTTCCTCCCTTTTCAGAGAAACGTAAAAGTTCTCTGTATCCTTCAATAAGGAAATGACCGGTCTCATCTCGCTCGCTCCGCTGACGTAAACGAACGACTTGCTTGATGTTGTTGTTTTGTAAACTTGTAATCTTCATGGGAAATATAATAGCAAAAATGCTGAATAGTATATACTACTTTGATGGAATTTATACAGCAACCTTATCAGCCTGGCGAAACAATCGCAGCCATTGCCACTCCTCCGGGGGAGGGCGGTGTTGCCATGATCCGTATTTCCGGCAAGCAAGCAATCGATGTCGCAGAAAAAGTTTACTCCGGCGCTATAAGAAAATATAAATCTCATACAGCGCATTACGGCAAAATCCAAGACAAAGACGGCAAAAAAATCGACGATGTCTTGATTCTGCCTATGATCGCGCCAAAATCTTATACAGGCGAAGATACTGTAGAAATTTTTTGTCATGGCGGAAGCTTGATCACTCGGCAAGTCCTTGAAGTCGTAATTGCTGCCGGCGCGCGCGCTGCCATGCCTGGTGAATTCACCTTCAAAGCCTTTATGAATGGGAAACTAGATCTTGCCCAAGCAGAAGCTGTTCAGGAACTCATCCACGCCAAAAGTGAACTTGCCCTCGATGCCGCGGAAAAGCAACTCGACGGTTCACTCTCTGAAAAAGTGCGCATTTTTCAGGAAAAACTCACTCTTGTTGCCGCTATTTTAGAAGCATGGGTCGATTTTCCAGATGAAGGGCTTGAATTTGCCTCCATGGATGAGACCATTGCCGACTTAACGCATATCTCACATGAAATGGAACGCCTCATCGACACTTTCCATGAAGGTAAAATCCTCCACGACGGACTCTCGCTCTGCCTCATCGGCTCACCTAACGTCGGAAAATCCTCTTTGATGAATGCCCTGCTTGATAAAGAGCGTGCCATTGTCTCAGAAATTGCCGGCACCACACGCGATATCGTGGAAGACCATTTACGTCTCAATGGACTGAATTTCAGAATCCTCGACACCGCCGGCATCCGTGAAACAGAAGAGCTGATCGAAAAAGAGGGGATCCGCCGCACTCACACAGCTATGCAGGAAGCCGATCTAATCCTTGTGGTCCTTGATGTTCAGCAGCAAGTTCCAACCTTCTTAGACCAAATCCCAAAAGACAAGGCCGTCCTCGTCTGGAATAAGGCTGATTTGCCCCATGCAGAACTTCCCACCTACAATTTCCCCCATCATGTCACTCTCTCTGCTTTAAAGAAAACTGGCATGGAATCCCTCAAAAAAGCCATCGATGCCGTCATCTGGAAGCATGGTCCACCCTCTAAAAACGAAGTGATCGTCACCAATGTGCGCCATAAAGAAGCTCTTCAAAATGCCCAAAGTGAGCTCTCAAATCTTATCACAGGCCTGAAAACCGGTGTTTCCCCGGAATTCCTTACCCTTGAAATGCGCGGTGTCTTGGGTCATCTCGGCAAAATCCTCGGCACAGACATCTCAGAAGATATCATTACCGCCATCTTCTCCAAATTTTGCATCGGTAAGTAATGAACAAAAAAGCCAAATTCATTAAAGATACCCTTCAAAGCCTCTATGGCGACCCTGCCATTCCCCTTAAACATAAAGACCCCTACACCCTTCTAATCGCAGTCCTCCTATCCGCCCAATGCACCGATGCCCGTGTCAACCTCGTCACACCCTATCTATTCGCCCTTGCCGACACCCCAAAAAAAATGGCCGCCCTGGAAGTCTCTCAAATTGAAAATGTCATCCGCTCCTGTGGCTTCTTCAAAGTCAAAGCCCGTGCCATCCACCGCCTCTCCGAAATTCTCCTTGAAAAACACCACGGCAAGGTTCCCGACAATTTTGAAGACCTCGAGCATTTGCCCGGCGTCGGCCATAAAACTGCCTCCGTCGTCATGTCCCAAGCCTTCAAGCATCCCGCCTTCCCCGTCGACACTCATATCTGGCGCCTTGCCAAACGCTGGGGCCTCTCCGAAGGCAAAAATGTTGAGCAGGTGGAAAAGGACCTAAAGGCCATCTTCCCCAAAAAGTACTGGAACGCTCTCCACCTCCAAATGATCTACTTCGGCCGTGAATACTGCCCAGCCCGTGGCCACAACCCTGAAACCTGTCCCATATGCAAAGAAATTATTAAATAATAATAAAGGAATAAATATGAACTTATTAGAAACGTCAAATCAAATCATCATCTATGTAAAAAAAGATGGTTCAGAAATCGCTGAGAAATATGATCGAGATGATGTCTGCATGAAAGCCTCTATTGCCTCATTTGAAATATTATTGAGCAATCCTCAAGGTTCTGATTTCGATTGCGGCAAGGAACCTCAAATCGTACTGCACTTGCGCAATTTCAAAGGGCCTATAAAGTATGCAACGGAGGATGGAACATCAATAGACTATACAGGCGATCAAGAAGCGGATGTTGTCGCGTGTGCAGTAGAATCGGTTCTTCGCCTGCTTCATGAAGGCCAGTGTGTTGGTAAGAACGTAATTAGCTTTCAATCAAGACGTGGCAAACAACTCTCAGGATTAAGATTCATCGTTTTAAATCCAAATAGTCCTCACCATTCTCTAAATTTTAAAGCGGGGATCATTTCGCGCACCTATGCTTATTTAGATGAACGCAAACTGTGTCTATTTTTGAATGACAAATCGAGTGATACATTAGGCAAGATAGGTGGTATCTTAACTAAATTATTCACCCGATATGAATCACCGAAAATGATTTAAGACTCGGTATGAAATATTTACGGATATTCAGGGTACCAACGTTTATCGCTAAATTGTTGATCAAGATCCAAGTGCATGGCAAATACCATAGATACACTATGGTATCCTGGAACCGTGTGGAATTTAATTAACTCATGTTACGCGGCCGCTTCAGCGGCTGCGTAACATGAGTTATGCATTAATCGGTTGAACGCTTCGCATGTATTCAATCAAAGCCCGTGCAAGGTCAGATAGTCTTAAAGCTGAACGACTCGTTACTTGACGAGGAGTGGGAGCATAACCAGATTGAACATTTTCAATACTTGCATCAATAACTAGTCCTTTCTTGATTAAAGAATCAATCCAAGCTAATGTCACATCATTAATTACTAGGTCACCTCGCAAAAATGTTGAACCTCTTGGAGAGAGGGTGACGGCTTCCCCTCTTCTTCGTCCTTCAAGGGCCTCTAGGATAATTAGCTCCTTGCTGCTTAACTTAGAGATAATGTTCACGAATTCCTGTTTAAGCTCAGAGTCTTCGACATCATTTTGAATAGTTTCAGCAGTTGCTCCCACATAGAAATTGATTTTTTCATCACACTTTTCTTTCTTTACTTGTTCTAATACTTCAAGAATAAAGCTTGAATGCTTTTCAAACTGCTGCTGCATTTTTTCTGATTCAAGTTCTAAATTTTTTAGGCGGTTATCAAGACTTGTGACAAAGAATTCTAAGTTTCTTTGGCTTTGTCGTTCATAAAAAGACACCGCGCAAGAAAGACCTGTGCCGAGGCCTGGAGATATACAATCTAGAACCGGCAGAGAAGACTTTGCAAGATCTTCTATTAACGTGAGGGTGGTCATGGTATCACTCGTAAATTTTTTGCATGTGGTAGGTTTTTAATTAACTTCTTCGCGATATCCTGGCTCACCCATCAGCCTTTCAATTAAAATATGAATGGTTGTTGAAGGATTGTCATCTGCGGGGGAGTGAGCGTCTTTGAATAGTTTTGCAGCCCGTTTTAAAGCAATTGATCGTTTCGGTTTAATTTCTGCGTATAGGTCGGTGCCTTTTTCATATTTTTTCTTTCGATGCTTTGTCAACAGGATTTCTAATTGAGCTCGCGGTGTGGATGTCTGTAAATCTTGATAATGCAGCACAAACCATAATTCAAAAGCATCATTGGAATAGGCGACTTGGATGTTATGCTTTTTGGCAAGCGCTAAGGCTTTGTTGAAATGGACTTTGTCTTTTGGGTCTTTGAGGTGGACATCACGATCTAATACGACCCATGCTTCATCCATACCAAGATGAAATTCACCGACTTGAATTCTGAGATCTCTTTCTTCAATCGTTTTTTTGACCAAATTTACTTTGCCAATCGATTTATCTAGAACTATGATATGGGGTCCAGTAGAACTCCTATAGTGTTTGAGATGTACCTCTTCTGTTTTTCCTTCGGTACAAATGAGATAGCGCTTGCGGATGGGGATAACATTCTTTTTGCGTTTTCTTTCTTCCCGAACTTCCCAAGGCTCTATTTTTTTCTTACGTTTCATTAAGACCAAATGATAGGAACTGCTCCGAGACGGCCTTGAAGATAGTTTTTTTCAAACTCATGGTCACTTCTCATGTCGTACTCTATTAGAGAACGTAGTACCGTTTCTTCTTGTGCATTTTTGTCGGTAAACCATATTTGATCCTGTCGTAAGTTTACTTGGTTTGACAGTAGGTAAGTTTCATGGCTAGAGAAAATGAGTTGTGCTCCTTTAGGATTGGTCTCGTGATTTTGAAATAAGGAGATGATTTCTTTGCTCATAAATGGATGGATACTAGAGCCAAGTTCGTCGAGAATAAAGACACCACCGACATCCAAAATCTGTATCATTAAAGTCGCAAGAACAAATAAACGCTGTGTTCCAAAAGATTCCTGCTGATAGAAATCAAAGTTAATGAGGTTGTTTTTTTCTGAAGAACCATATTTTTTATGGAGAGATACTGCTTTAAACACATCTTCTGATTGATTGAAAAGGGATTTAAGCTCATTGGGTATGGCTTTTAAATGTTTTTCAGTAAAAGGTTCACGAATGACCTTGAGATCTTGAATGCTTAAATCTAATTTCTTTAGTAGTTTTAAAACTTTCGAAGCTAATGCAGGATTTTCATGATACTGCTCCAGAGCATACCCCATGGGATCTTGAGATCCGCCATCATATATCATAAAATTAGGGCGATTAATTAATTTTATAACTTGAGAGGATGTGGGATCAGCAAATTGAGCGAATACGGTTAATGCTAATGCGGTAGGCCGTACATTATGGATCAAGTGACCAACAGTGGTTTTCACACTATCGTCTATTCCCGGAAATTCTTGACCTTTTCTAAGGAAGATCATGCGACGACGACGATTCTTGTTAACTTTTGTCGTCGTTTCTAACCATTCGCTCACAACTTTTTCTGAACTAATTTCAAATCCATAACGGTACTCTGATTTTGTTTCAGGGTCCCATAGAACAATTTGGAAGAATGAAGGTTTGGTGGTACTTTCTGAATTTAAGAGAAATGGTTGAAGAAAAGGAAATTTGGTGGAGGGTTGGTTGAGATAATCTGAATTAAGCATAGCCCATTGCATATAAAATAGGGCTTTTAGAAGATTGCTCTTACCGCTTGCATTATGTCCAAATATTCCTATAACAGGAAGAAGGTCTATCTTAAATTCGGTTGGTATCAGATAGTCTTTACCAATCTTAAGTGACTCTGCCTCAAGAGAAAGAGTGGCTACATCTTTGAAAGATCGGAAATTTTTTACAGAAAATTCAATAATCATAGTAAAATTCTACCTAAATTGAGCAAATTTTTCAAGAATTTACGAAAATTTCTCCTAAATTCGCAAAATCACCATGACTTTACACTGCATTTTTATGTGCATTTTGTAAATATTTTTTGTTAAAAGTGCTTAAGCGAGGTGGAAATGAGCTCGCCAAGCTCGAGTTCGTCTTTGTCCTGGAGGGATTTTTTGAGGGCAGATGTTGTCGCGTGTGCAGTAGAATCGGTTCTTCGCCTGC
>CAZOAX010000078.1:5490-8332 GCA_964577735.1 uncultured bacterium | reverse complement strand
CTTAAAACCGGATGAAACCCCGGTCAATAAAGCGAAACTCTTATTCCCAAGCTCATCCTACAAGGGACTTGACAATACCATTCGCGTTTTTAAAAAATTAAAAGCGATTCAACCCGATTTTGAGCTTGTCATCACAAATCCAAGCTACCATGAGACAAAAGTGGCTCTGAACGAGGGTGTTCATTACCTCGGCTCACAAACGCATGCAAGAAACATCCAGGAAATGCGTTCTGCGCTTGCTGTTTTTCAAGTTAACCACGAAGTCCCGGAAACATTCGGACTTGTATTTGCTGAAGCCAATGCCGTCGGAACTCCTTGCCTTGCACACCCCTTTGGTGCTGCCAAAGAGGTGCTGACAAATTCCGAGCAGCTTGTGAATACCTATGACAGAGACGCTGTCATTGAAAAAATCCTCGACTGGAGAGAAAACGGACGCCCCTCAGTCGATATCCCGGACAGTTTCCGCCTCTCAAACGTGATCAAGGAATGGGAGAAGCTTATTGCCTCTCATAGCTGAGCAATAGCTCATTCGTAAGCTCAAATGCATGTACACATTCCTTGATCAATTCCTCTTCCTCTTGCACTGTCAACTGAAGCTTATTAAATGCAGGTCGATAGGTCATCCCAGCAAACATAGGAAGGCTTTCAACATTGTACTTTTCCATCAATTCGGAATAGTCGTAAAAGCTAGCTGCCTCATCTCCCCACTTTTCTCTGACTGCAGTGCCAATATCCCTTCCACCAAATAAGTCCCCCAGCATTCGGATGTAGACATACGCTACGAGCTTATGCAGTCCATAAAATCGACAATCACGAATAACTAATGTAAAATTCTGAGCTTCTTGAGATGCCTCTATTGGTTCCTTGGAAAAATGCGCAATATCCTTATCTAGTTTCTCTGCTCGAAATAGCTCTGGAATGATAATGGCAGCTACTTTTAGATCATTCTTATTGTTTACAAGTGCCTCTTCAAGTGCACCGTAAATAACTCTAAGATCAACCAAATATTGTGTATAGGATTTTTCAGACGCTTGCCCCTTGATCAAGTCCTGAATGAACTGCCGATTCTCAACTGTCGTGTGAATGGCCCTTGTCGCCTCTTTCATCCTGTCGATCAACTTCACTTGTGTTTGCCCTGAACCTGCCATAATGCTCCCCTGAACCATGCTTGTCATCTCGCACTCCTTTTTTAAAGTGCTCTAAACTCTAAAATGAACCATAAATTTTGTAAATAAATTCAACGATAAAATTTAAACGCTCGTGACCGCCTACGGCGTCCACTAAAGACGCAAAGACGCAGGGCCTTCGGCCGTACTTGCGTTATTAATCATGAAACTTAGACTTTTTGCGCTCGTTCCGAGCGCAAAAACTTCTGTAGAAGAAGAAAGGAACTTTCTTCTTCTAGGATTGAACCTTTTACTTCCGAAGGCTCCGCGTCTTTGCGCCTTTAGTGAGCGCCTTTAGGCTGCTCACGAGCGTTTAATTTGACAAGTCTACACAAAGAAGTAGATCAGGGCGGAGGCGGCGAAGGTCAGGAAGACAGGAGTCTTCACGATCCGTGTGCCGTAAAAATGGTGAAGGATGTTCAGTATGGTGAGGACAATGAGGCCGGGGTAGACGATCTGCAAAATGGGGCTGAGGAAGGCGCTAATGCCCGTAAAACCGAGGTTAGCAAAGCCGACGGCAATTGCAATTGTGATCACAAGCGACAAGGTGGGACTGATTTTTCCTTGGAAAAGGTCTTTCTGAAGATAGTCCGCAAAAATAGTGGATAGCGAGATCGCTGTAGTGAGACAAGCTGTCACCACAGCCATAGCGGCTGTAAAGCTACCAACTGGGCCAAGCAATTTCACTGCAATATTGCTAAGAAGCTCTTCTGATGGCAGAAGATCTCCATGAGAAAGTCCATGAAAGGCGGATATAAAACTTAAGCCCACGTAAGTGAATAAAAGAAGTCCTGCTGCAATTAGGCTTGAGGTCAGCAATTGACGCGGCATCGACTCTTGGGAGGTATTTTTAAAATAGGGCAGGATCACTGTCGCAAAGAGGAATGCTGCGATCAGGTCCATCGTATGGTACCCTCCAAGCAGGCCTTCCATGAAGCTATTCCAAGGGGTCACATCTGTATTATGATGAACTGATGGCGAAATCAGTCCGGAAAAAAACAAGCCCAATAAAGAAAGAAGTAAAATAGGTGTCAGTACAATACCGAGGAGCGCAATGATATTTTGCTTTCTAACTGTACAAAGAAAAACGATAAGCCCGGCAATCAAACTGTAATAAAAGAGCGGAATATCAAAGAAGTAGGGCTTTGTAATGGCGTGCATAAGAGTGAATAAACGTGGTATTACCCCAAAAGGCCCCAGGATCAACTGCAGTAGCAAAAGTAATAAATAGCCAGGAACCTTACCTAATCTTCCAAAAAATTTATAATAATCAGCATCGTAAAACACCATCGCAGCAAGGCCAAGGAAGGGAACAAGAACAGCCGTCAGCCCAAGGCCGATTGTCGCATAAGCCCAATTCTCCCCAACCGATTTACCGATCAAAAGAGGAAAGATCAGGTTGCCTGCGCCAAAGAACATGGAAAATAGTGCAAAGCCAGCAGTGAAGGGACTTGTTTTAGTTGTCATAAGATGCCTATTATTTAGAGCTATGATAGCATACGTTTCAATATGAGAAAAATTATATGTGCAGCACTTATTTCCCTTTCTCTTTTTGCTGATGAAGGGGAACCAGAAAAAGTAGGCAATTTCACCCTCCCTAATTCACAGCAACCGTCTGGTCTTTTTGCTTTCGGAGGAAATGTGATTGACAAAGGAGAAATTCAACTTTTTCTTTT
>CAZOAX010000078.1:0-5480 GCA_964577735.1 uncultured bacterium | reverse complement strand
AATAAGATTGTATCCGATGTGATCCCAAGCTTTCTTTATGGCATATCAGATCAGCTTTCTATTCTATTCAATCTTCCATTTTCCCCGAAAATGCTGGACGGTTGCCATCGTTCATCCGGACTTGAAGACTGCTATATTCAGCTCGAGTATGCCTTTTATAACGAGACGACCAAGGATTGCGTCGATCAGGCCACACTAGTTGGCAATATGACTGCACCAACCGGTGACATCACAAAAAATCCTCCTACTGGATACGGAGGGCCTAGCGTTTTTATAGGAACCACTTTTTTGCGCATGTGCCCAAACTGGTTTTTCTTTACAGGCCAAGGAGCTATCTTGACCTCGGCAAAACACAATAGAAAAGCCGGTAACCAATTCCTTTCTCAATACGGATTTGGGCGAAGCTTTTGTAGCCCGGAAGGATGGATTTACGCCTGGATAATCGTAGCTGATGGACAGTTCCAGCAAAGAAACCGCGTAAATCATCATAAAGACCTCGATACTGGTGGTAGTGTGATCTACATGACCCCTTCCATTTGGATATCCTCTAAAAACATGCTTCTTCAATTTGGAGTGAGTCTACCTGTCTACCAAAAACTATTTGGGCATCAAAGAAAGGTGGATTATGCCCTTAACTTCTATCTTGGCTTCTCTTTCTATTGATATCTGGCAAAGATCGCTTGGATCCCCTTAAGGCGCTTACTGTTCATGCTCCCCCATCCTAAATGGTTATTGAGATGAACCATTTGATGTGTCGCTTTACAAGGCACATGCATGCCCGCCCCTTTATTGATCAGAAATTCGATCATGTGAAGTGGGATCTTATCATTATAACAAGCAATGCTAAAGGGTGTTAAAAGACATGCATAGTAGTTCGAATCCCCAAAAACAAAGTGTAAACTTTCAGGGATTTTCTCGACGATTTCTTCGATATCCTTTTCCAGCTTCTCTGTATAACGATTCTTTAGACTATCAAAAAGCCAATGCCCCGTTGAAAGCGCGACAAATAGCTGCGGACTGCCAACATAAAAGGAGCTGTTTAGTTCTTTTTTCACCCGGATCCGATTCCAAAACCTATCCGGATTCTCGGCATGGTGGTTGTACTTAGAATACTCTATAACCAGCTCATAAATGCGCTTTAGATTTTCCAAATTTCCATTAAAAAGGAACACAAGCCGTCCACATGACCGAACACTTTCCGGGGTGAATTTTTCAGGACGTATGTAGTTTGCAATGTGCTGCTTAACATCTAATGAAAGTACTGAATAAATCATTTGTCACCTCTCTTCTCTTATCATTAAATTTAAGGCTAAATGCAATAGCTGCATTGACAACAATTGCACAAACAACATAAACTATCGGTATGGAAAATAACATAAAACAGTATGCCGGTTACTGGATCAACCGGGCGCGCGCTTGCATGCATCAGGCTTTTGAAAAAAGGCTTGAGCACTACGATCTAACGATCGCTCAATGGTGTGTCATCCTTGCACTATATGCCGAAGAAGCAGAGACGATCAGCACACTTGCTAGCCATGTTCAAGTGGACAAAGGATCTATCTCGAGAGTAGTAGAAAAACTTGTCCAAAAGGGACTCGTATCCCATGTCAAAGGCAAAGATAGACGCTCCGGTAAGGTGGGACTAACAGAAAGCGGACGCGACTTAGCTCCCAAACTGATCGATGAGGGCAAACAAAACGAAGCCTGCTTTCTTGAGGATTTCTCAAGCGCGGAGGTCGCTGAGTTGAAGCGCTTAATGCACAAAATCTTGATCAAGGACCCAAATACCATTTTTGAAGGATGGATCCAGCCATGAAATTATTATTGATGACCTTCTTTGCGCTTTCAATGATTGCAGCAGACGAAATCGTAATTAAAGAACTGAAGGGAGGGCTATCCGGCACCTCTATTTACAAACTTGACATGGATAAAAAAAGCTATGTATTGCGCATCTCATCAGAGGTAAATCCTCTTGAACTGAATTTGAGTTTAGCAGCATCTGAAATGGGTATTGCCCCGGCAATTGCATCTGTTTCATCCGATCAAAAACTTGTATTGATGGAATTCATCGACCATCCCACATTAAATATTCAAGAGGGCAAAAGCAACATTCCTCTATTAGCAAATACTTTACGCAAAGTGCACGCACTTCCAGAAAGCAATGCCGGTGAAAGCCTTATTTCAAAGGCCTCTAGATGCCATGCCTACTTGATGGATTATGACTGGACGCCCAAACGCGATATGGAAATAGCCTTTAAGCTGATTCAAGAACTAGACATAACTCTGGACACATTTGACTATGAAGCAGTTTGTCTACATGGCGATCTGAACCCACGCAACATCTTTATCACAAATGAACGCGTCCTTCTCATCGATTGGGCTGAAAGTTGTATCGGCGACCCTTTCAGTGATTTAACTTATCTTTCTCTTAAGCTAAATTTTGATCCCATTGAAGAGCGGAAGCTGCTTGAACACTACCTGAAACGCCCACCTTCAAAAATTGAGCTCGCCCGTTTTCATTTACACAAAAGACTTCACCTTGCTTTCTGGTCGCTGACAGACCTTTATTTAGCTATTCAACAAAACGAGAAAATCGACCATTCAGTCTCTCTGAAAGACTTCAACTATTACCAAGAAGTGTTTGCAACTGGAAGCTCACTCTCAAGCCAATATTTCTACGAACGTTCCATGTTAAATTTGAAAATGGCATTGCTAAATTAAGAAAAAGCCATTACTTTTTCTTAAAACCATCGAGGTCAGCATGTACACACAAGCTATATCCGCAGATTCAGTTCCTTATGTCTTTAAGCAAGACTACTCTTTATTTAGTTTACTTGAGATCAAAGATCCTAATGTGATCTTGGTGCGTTTAACTTCTCTTTTGGAATGGGGCGCAAACATCAATGAACTCGAACCTGAAAACCAGTTGAATCTCCTCCAAAAACTGATTATCGATGATGTGCCCATGATAAACGAAATTGCAGAGCTGCTTATGGATAAAGGGATCGATGTGAACCATCAGGATATTGACGGCTGCACTGCCTTGCACTTTGCTGTTTGCGACCAACGCTATGAACTCGCAACAAAGTTGTTGTACTATGGGGCCAATCCCTTGATCGTCGATAAGCGAAATGAATCTGCTTTGCATGATCTCGAACACCTTACCCATGCTGACCCTTCTAAACTGGAACAAAGAGAACAGATAAAACAACTGTTCATGACCTATCAGCCTTCAAAGCAAACCATCACTCACGAAATTAATTTGAGAACTTTTGGTTGTGAAACGAGCAAGGAAGCGGTCAACTTTATTATCAGCCACCACTTGAGATCTGCGAACCTGGCCTCCTATCAGGATTTTGACTCTGAAGATTTAAATACCTTGAAGGAAAGCAGCCCTCACTTAAAAAAGTTAACGCTTAAGTCGATTAAATTTTCTTCTGATTTGCTGACGGACTTTATATCCCTTCAATCTTTAAGCCTTGGTTGGTGCATACAGATCAGCGATATTAAGCTAAATCACTTTCCCAAGCTTGAAAATTTAAATCTAGCCGGGTGTCGTGCCATTCCCTTTGAAAAACTCTTAAATGAGCTTGAAAATGTCCCCAATCTTAGAAGTCTAAACCTTTCCTCGTGGCAAATAACCGACATGCGCCTGCTTACACTCATTGAAAGGCTTCCATTCCTTGAAACACTAACCCTGACTAAATGCAAGCTCTCTGACTGTGCCCTGGAAAAGGCTGCAGAAATAAATCCCGCTCTAATGATCATCCAATGAGATTACTCTACGAAGATAGTTCTCACATGCTTTAAGTTGCTCGAGGGAAACAAATTCGTTTTCCTTGTGCGCTTCTTTGATGCTTCCGGGGCCACAAACCACTGTGGGGATGCCGGCAGTTTGAAAGAGGCCGGCTTCTGTTGCGTAGGAGACCTTTTTGGCATCTTGAATGTCATTAGAAGATTGAAAAGCCGGAACAGCATTGATGGGCTCAAATTCGACTTTGGCACTATGTGACTCCTTTTGCATTTCAGGCAAAAGGGATTGATCGATATAGCTCTGGATCGTTTTTGCAATTTCTGAGGGATCATCTTGTGGCAAGTTACGGAACTCAAAAAGAAGCTCTAGGAAAGGTGGGATAGTGTTAATGGCGATGCCTCCAGACACAAGCGTGCTGTTGAGCGTCGTATAAGGCACATCGTACATCCCATCCTTAAATCCTTTTTCCTTAAAATGGTCGGAGAGACCTTTCAGCCAGGTGATGAGCTTCGCTCCATGTTCGATCGCATTGCACCCTTTATTGGGCAAGGAGGAGTGAGCGGACTGACCATGCACTTTACATCTAAAACTGTTGATCCCTTTATGGGCAATGACGGGGACCATGTCTGTTGGCTCCCCTACAATACAAGAAGACGGGCGGATCCCTTTCTTAAGGAAGTCTTCAATCAGCAAGGGAGCGCCAAGGCACCCCACTTCTTCATCGTAGGAAAAGGCGAGATGCACAGGGCGATTTTGTGCTTTGAATTCTGGGACAAGCGCAAGAACGACTGCCAAAAACCCCTTCATATCACACGTTCCCCTGCCATAAATCCGATCATTTCTTATAGTTGCAGTGAAAGGATCACTATCCCACACTTGTCCTGTCACAGGAACGACATCCGTATGGCCGGAAAGGACTACCCCTCCGGTTGAGGACCCAATGGATGCGAACAAATTGGCTTTAGTCCCTGTTTTGTCGTATGTGAGCTGAACTGGAATTTTATGAATCCCGAGCCAATCCGCCACATATTCAATGAGAGGTAGATTGGAATTACACGAGGTTGTATCAAACGCAACAAGCTTAGTGAGCCATTCAATCGTATCCATTAACATTTCCTCATGTATAGAACTCTTTCTGAGTTTTCATAATCATTTTCAATCACTTCTGTCATTTTCAGCTGATTTGCAATCCTCATCATGGGAGATTTACGATTTGTTCGCACCACCAAATTCAAATTCAAGGACATAGCTTTTTCTGATAAACAATTTGAGATCTCCTTTGCAATCCCCATTCTTTGCATGGATTCATCCACCATGATCTCAGAGAGATAAAAGACTTTATCGACCTTGATGACACTTTCAACCAATTCCTTCATTTTTGGCGATTTGTATTTAGCTTTTAACTCCTCTATGGTGCAAGCATAGCCCCACCCTGCTGCAAGTACTTCCCCCTCCTTTTCTACAGTAAACAACGTTCCCTCAGACTTGGATAGCTCATTTGAAATATAGTCAGCGGTTTCATTTGCCGGAAAAAATGGCGTGAGAGCAAGTCCACAGGTGCAAATTTCTCCTACATACTGCCGACCAAAGTAATGACGATCCTGACAAACTTTATACATGTTCCAAGGTTCACCCCCGAATGCATTGGCATATAGTCCTGCCATTTTTAGTAATTTAGTTTCGTCGGCTGTTGTAGGTAACATTTTATGCCTCTTTAATTTTGCCA
>CAZOAX010000077.1:0-8379 GCA_964577735.1 uncultured bacterium | reverse complement strand
ATCTGTTCAATAGATTTATTGCATGGGATATAGTCTGAGGAGCATCTTTACCTTCATCTGGTAATATGGAATCGAATTCTCGCCACAAACCTCTTTCGGGAAATTGAAGCGGTAACCTGCCCAATTTATCAACTACTCTATAGGCTACCATTGGGTCTGTAAAATCCTTATTTACGTGCTTCAGACCTGATGCAAAAGCTACATCACGAACATTTTTTTCACTATTCTCTTGCAGTTTTATAGAACGAGAACGCCACGTATATAGATCAGAAAACCCACTTATAAACCTTTCATTTGCTGATTTTAAGCTACTAATCGATTCAGGATTCCTTTCCCAAAGAGCCAAATCAGTTTTGATATTTTCCCTATCTTGAGGAACAAGTGAATAAATAAGTGTTTCTTCTAGATTCTCCCCAACAGGGAAAACTATGACTGCAGTAGCTGAAGGAGCTGTGCTCGTATGATCTAGTTCACTTTTGCCACTGCTCAATGCAAACGTTTGCATTACAAGAAGACCTCGAGCCGCTCTTGCATTAGATATGCTCCCAGGATCATTTACATTAATGTGATCGAAGAAAACCTTCGCATTATCCGCATTATTTTCTGGTGTAAGCGTAGTCCACGCTCTCCATTCTTTGGGATCAAAAGTGGGAATTTGAGCAAATGGATAATCATCATCAAATAGCCAAAATCGACTTTCCCACTTAGCAAGATAATCTTCTATTTTCTCGTGTGAAAAGCCTTCTTTAAATAGAGTTTTAGCTTGGCCGATGTCGGTTGGACCTTCAAGGGCTCTATATAATAAAGCGACCAAAAATCGATAAAGAGATCCAACTACAAGTGGAGAGGGATCTTCAATTGACGCAATCTCTTTTGACTTACGTAACGAGTCTAAAATGCCAAACGTTTCATGCTTGCCATCTATCATTCTTACAGGAATCCATTTTTCCTTGATAAGATTAAAGTGTTTCATTTTTGCTCCTTGGATTCATAAACTATCCCTAGCTCAACATCAAGCCGAACACATGGATTATTCTCCCAACAACCGGACTCGGTAAGCGTCAGAGGATAACAATTGCGAAGTAATGACGATTGCTTCCAACTATCTGGAATACCGGCAGTTTGAAGATCGTGTACCACTCCTTTTCTGGAAAGGGTCACCGCTCGAAGATATAATAATTTTGCTCTATCTAATGTCATGAAAGACTTAAGATAGGATGTTTCAGTCGGAAAAATGGGAATGGCTATCACCGAAGGCTCACCTAATCGTGTCTGAGCAATTAAACTACGATGCAATCCGGGCTCATCATCATCATATTTTGAGAACCTATTGGGGTCATCCCATGAAGCACCATCAGGGTATCCAATAGTAGCGGCTCGTGCCACTTGTTTATGACAACAAATTTTTCCATCTGCATCGCATATTGCTTTATTGTTACGTTCTATCAACGCATCTGGAATAATCACTTCTTCTTCATAAACACTTTTTACTAAGTCATCAATCTCATCAGGAATCAAAAGAGTCGATTTACTCTTAAGTAAAACCCATGTACTTAAGAGCAGATTCTCTCTGTATACAGCATTCCACCAGAGAGGGGCACCAAACCCACAAGGGATCTCATTTATTAGACCCGCTATTAAAAGAATAGGCTGAGAAATAGGTCGAGAAGGCCGTCGGTGCCTCCAAAGACGCCCTGCACGCTGCAAAATCAGATCAATAGGAGCAAGGTCTGTAATTATACAATCGAAATCTAAATCAAGACTTTGCTCTACCACTTGTGTGGCAATTAATATTTTCCTTCCCTCCCGCTTACTACTTACCCCGAAAGCGGATAATACATAGTCCTCTCGAGCTTGTCTTCTATCCGCAGGAAATCTTGCATGAAAAAGAATAATCTCGGTGCCATCGGAAAGCCTTTTGCCAACCAATCCATCATCACTTTCTAAAGGCACACCTTCATTAAAAAGCTGGTAGATTTTTTGCGCACGATCCACCGTGTTAACCAGAATAAGCCCCATACCTCCATTCTTCAGCTTTAACTCTATGGATTGCTTTAGTGCCTCTATTTCTGAAGAAATTCCTTCTATCGTTATTTGACATTGTCTTGTGAGATCTGCATGAAATGGAACCTGAGTAAGACTTCCTGCGCTTAAAATAGAAAGACGGGGATATGGCACTTCTTGATCCAGAGATGCATCAACAACCTTAGCTAACTCTCGTTTAAATTTAGGAGGTAGAGTCGCAGACAAAAGAATCACAGACGAATTTAAAGCTAGCAACCAGCGTAAAAGCTCGATTAACAATGTACCTGTATACGTATCATAAGCATGTATTTCATCAAATACGACAACACGATTAGCAAGACCCCATAGTCTGACAAATTGATGCCTTACTGGCAAAATTCCAAGCAGGGCTTGGTCAATAGTTCCGACACCATATTCTGAAAGCAAAGCACGTTTCTTATGCGTAAACCACTCACCTGCATGAATATTTCCCTCATTATTAGAGCCATAAATGGATGCCAAGCGAATTTCCTGAAAATCATTATTTAGCAGAGTAGAGCCATGTAATAGTTGGAGATCAAGATGTCTTTCCAGATCTTGAGATTTAAGAAATTTTACTGTTCGCTTAAACATTGCATTGCCAGTGGCCTTTGTAGGAAGTGCAATGTAAAGACCTCGATGTTTTAGAGTACGCTGGAGCTCAAGATGTGCAAAGAAGGCAGCCTCCGTTTTTCCTTCTCCCATCGGTGCTTCAACTAGAATGATTGAAGGCTTAGAAATTTCCTTAACGGCTTTAGCTATAGCTTCTTGTAAAGGCCTTGGCGATTGTTTAAAAACCTCCTCAAAAGTTGCCTCAGTTTTAGCTAAAGGTTCTCGGCTATTCCACCCTATACTATCCAATGCAAATTCTGCCTTTTTCCTACTAGCACCCAACCATTTGGCTAAATCTCTGGTATCTTCTAAATCACCAAACGGAAAGTAATCCTCATTAGACCCAATCCAATCCGCAAAACTAAAGAGACCTGAAATCAACATAAAATCTGGCCCTGAAAGCTCTGATTTGGTTGGAATTACGGTTGGCTTGAAAAGATCAAAAAGAACATCGCAAATTTCAATTCGCACATTTTCCCAATCTGTATCTCCCAGACTTTTACGACACCCCTCAAGATTCCCAAGTTTAACAGAAGAACAGCGTTCTCCATGATGACACCCAACAGCATCAGCTATATGACTTGCAAGATCAAATGACCAATCTTTTGTAATTAAAAACTCCTTGAGAGCAATCTGACTAACAAAGGCATGGTGAACATCATATTTCACTCCCACCGGAATTTTTAACTCTAGTTCCCTGATGTGACTTGGCGCATATTCTCGACACTGAAACCCTGGACACGCTTTACCAAGATCGTGACAAGCAGCTAAGAACAGAATCCAAGGCATTGCCTCATCCCATGACAGATCAAAAACTTCAGCCATGCGTTGACGCGTTGAAAAAGGCTCACGCGATAAAATTGCTTCTACAGCTGCCGCAACATCCACCAAATGCAACATAAGAGGATTCCAGCGCTCTTGGTCTTTTCTATCTGTTTTCCCCCAAAACAACCCTAATTCATTATCCACTATGATTCCCTTCTATGTGAGACGTCTCAACTTTTGATGCATGAGATAATGCCATAAGGATTCATAATTTAGCGAACTTATTCTTAACTTAATTTGCATTTTCAGTTAAACTACTGATTATGAGTCATTTGCAATATTAAAAAAATCAAGTCACCTATGTCAGTGTACATGAAAACTAAAAATTATAGAGGAGCTAATCAGGAATAAATTTAATTTTAATCAACGAGCGACTAAGCTATCCCAGTGTAATTACCCCCTTAGACTAAGGGATGAACCGAATAACTTCGCAAAAAAAGTCTGACAAGACTAAATTTTCCCCACGTCAGCGGGGATGGACATTATAGCAGTGATGCCGGGTTTTCGATGAGCTTCACGAAGGTGCGGGAGATGGCAGAGGCAGCATCGCCATCGATGACGCGGTGGTCGAAGCTCCAGGAGCAGTGAAGGAGCTCGGCAATGGCGAGAGCGTGGTTGCGGACAACGGGCTCTTCGTGGATGTGGGCAAGGCCGAGGATGGCAACTTCGGGATGGTTGATGATGGGCGTAGCGTAATCGGCGCCTTGAGAGAGAGCACCGAAATTGGTGATGGTGATGGTGGCGTCTTTCATGTCACCTGGAAGGAGCTGGTTGCTTGCCGCTTTGGCTTTTAGAGCATCGTAGGCTTTGATGATGTCGACGAGGGTCATTTTTTGCACGTCTTTGATCACGGGCACGATAAGTCCAAGGGGCGTTTTCATGGCGATGCCGATGTGGTGACTTGCGTGTTGTTTGACACTGAGCTTTTCTTCATCAAGAGAGCTGTTGGCAAGGGGATGCTGCGTAAGGGTGAGCGATAGTGCTTTGATGAAATAGGGCATGTAGGTGAGTTTGAGCCCTTCCTTAGCAGCTTCAGGGGTCATCTTATCTTTCAACTGGACAAGGCGCGTGGCGTCTGCCGGCTCAAAATAGGAAAAGGGCGGGATATGGGCATGGGATTCTTCCATTTTCTTAGCCATAAGACGTCTGATGCCGGTCAGTGGGGTCTCATCAGTTTCACCAAGGTCTTTGCTGAGGACTCTGCCTTCCGGTCCTGAGCCTTTAACAGACTCTAAGGAAATACCTTGATCACGTGCTTGTTTTCGGACGGCCGGAGAGGCTAGCGGTTTCCCACGTGTCACTTCCCCTGTTGCAATATCAAAAAGCGGTAGTCCTTTTTTAGCGATGTCGCCGGGCTTGTAATAGATCTTTTCAAGTGTACCTGCATGCGGTGTGGGAAGCTCGACAGTTGCCTTATCTGTCATGAGGACAAGGATAGGCTCGTCTTTTTTAACGGGATCACCTACTTTTTTCAGCCATGAAACTACTTCCCCTTCTACGACCCCCTCACCGATATCGGGCATTAAGAATGAGTAGCTCACGATACGCACCCTATCATAAATGTCTTATACGTCTTAGAGAGAGGAAAAAACGCAGAGACAGAGAGACGGAGAGACGCAGAGAAGCAAAATGTGTTCTCTGCGTCTCTCCGTCTCTGCGTTTTTTTTACTTTCAATCCAAGATCGATGTTACATAACGTGAATAAATAGCTCATTCAACCCTCAAGGTTTCAAGGAGGGCTTTTGCGACTCGCGGGGCATCTGGCAAATAGTCGCTTTCCAGTGTATGCGGAAATGGTGTATCCAAACCTGTGCATCGTTCGATCGGGGCCTCTAACGAATAAAAACAATGCTCCTGTAAAAGTGCTGCAAGCTCTGCGCCAAATCCACATGTTCGAGGAGCTTCATGAGCAATGACGACACGGCCTGTTTTTTTAACAGACGTAATTAAAGTCTTAAGGTCGAGCGGGTTGAGCGTGCGGAGATTGATCACCTCTACATCCTTGACCTCTTCGGCTGCCAGCATATTCTGATGCACTTGCGCTCCCCAGCCGATCAGAGTGATTTTTGAGCCTTCTTTCATGATCTCAGCCTTACCAAAAGGGATGCTGTAGGATTCTTCCGGCACATCCTGCTTTAGCGACCTATAAATGCGTTTCGGCTCGAAAAATATAACCGGGTCTTTGGATTGAATAGCGGTTGTCAAAAGCCCCTTGGCATCATAGGGAGAGGTCACCATAACAACATGCAGGCCTGGAGTATGCAGGAATTGGGCTTCCGGCGACTGGGAATGATAGTGCCCGCCATGGATCCCTCCACCACAAGGGGTACGGATCACAAGCGGACAAGAGTACTGGTTGCCTGTCCGGTAGCGCATTTTAGCCAGTTCATTGACAATCTGATCATAGGCAGGAAAGATGTAATCAGCAAATTGGATCTCACAGATCGGTTTCATCCCTTTTTGTGCCATGCCGATCCCAAATCCGACAATGCCGGCCTCTGTCAATGGGGTATCAAAGCATCTTTGCTCACCAAAGGCTTCCTGCAGACCTGCCGTCACACGAAAAACGCCCCCAAAGGCTCCGGCATCTTCGCCAAAAGTCACAAGTCTGGGATCTTTTGCAAATTCCTGATGTAGTGTCTGATTTAAGGCTTGGATAATATTCATAGTGCTGCCTCATCCAGCTGCCGTTTCAATTCATCTGGAATTTCATAATAGACATGCTCAATCAAACTTTCGCGAGGAGGCTTAGGTGTATTTTTTGCTTTTTCTATCGCTGTATCTATCTCAGCGATTACTTCAGCCTTATAAGCTTCTTCTGAGGCACTATTCCAAAGACCTTTTTCTTCTAAATACTGTCTTAAACGTAAAATGGGACACGATGCTTTCCACTTCTCCACATCTTCATCCTTACGATAGCGGCTCGGATCATCAGACGTTGAGTGCGGGCCCATCCGGTAGGTCATGGCCTCGATCAATACAGGGCCTTTTCCACTCAAAGCATATTCCTTAGCACTTTTAACAGCATCGTAGACAGCGAAAAAATCATTTCCATCCACACGGATCGCCTTCATTCCGTAGCCAACTCCTTTTGGAGCGATTCCATCGGATGCAAATTGTCTTTCGACTGGTGTTGAGATGGCATAACCATTATTTCTGCAAAAGAAAATACAAGGAGCTTTACGGACGGCAGCAAAGTTCAAGCCCACATGAAAATCCCCTTCAGATGTCGCTCCTTCGCCAAAATAGCAAATGGCCACATGAGGATCTTTTTCAAGCAGCATCGCATAAGCACATCCGGCTGCATGGGGGATCTTAGTGCCGATCGGCGAGGAAACTGTCACAATATTCAATTCTCTTGAACCGAAGTGATTAGGCATCTGCCGACCTAAGATGAGGTCTTTACCATCACCGAACATATGGTGGATGTAATTTTCAATCGAAAACCCTCTCCAGAACAAAATCCCGGCTTCCCGGTATTGGGGATACATCCAGTCGCCGACATCTAAAGCGGCCGCACTTCCGACAGCGCACGCTTCCTCGCCAAGTGAGCTCATAGCAAAGGTGATCGTGCCTTGTCTTTGCAAAATGATCATCCGCTCATCGACAAGACGGGTCTTCAGCATAGTTTTCAAGGCATGGATCAGAACATCATCTGCAATCAAAACTGGGCCTCTTCAGTAGAGCCTTTTAATGCCGTGATCTCGCAATCTCCGCCTGTAACGATCTCAGTGACGGCATCATAGTAGCCGGCACCCACAAAAGCTTGATGCTTAAGGGCTTTATAACCAAGATCTGTCTCGAGCTTTTCCTCGCTGCTTTGGAATTTGGAATAAGCCCCCATCCCCTCTTTGGCATAGGCTGCACTTAATTCAAACATGCCTGCATTTAAAGAATGGAAACCAGCGAGTGTGACAAACTGATACTTGTATCCTAATTTGGCCAGTTCATTTTGGAATTCAGCACTTTCTTTTTCAGATAGTTTTTTCGACCAATTGAATGAAGGTGAGCAGTTATAGGCAAGCCATTTGCCAGGATATTTAGCATGGATCGCTTCAGCAAACTCTTTAGCCTCTTTCAAATCAGGCACTTGAGTTTCACACCAAAGGACATCGGCATAAGGAGCAAATTCAAGTGCTCTTGCAATCGCAAACGGAATGCCCGATTTGATTCTATAAAGTCCGTCCTGTGAACGCTCTCCTTCAACGAACTTCTTATCCACGTCATGTCCATCTGAATGAATAAAGGTGGCTGATTCTGCATCCGTTCTTGCAATGATCAAAGTAGGCACTCCCAGCACATCTGCCGCAAGTCTTGCGGAGATCAGTTTTTGAATAAATTCCCCCACAGGAACAAGCACTTTACCACCCATGTGGCCACATTTTTTTAAAGAGGACAGCTGATCTTCCAAATGAACCGCTGCAACTCCTTCCTGGATCATCGCTTTGACAAGCTCAAATGCATTTAACGTTCCCCCAAATCCAGCTTCAGCGTCTGCCACAATTGGAACGAACCAGTCAATCTTATGATTGCCTTGCATATGATCGATCTGGTCGGCTCTTATCAGGGCCTTTTGAACCCGTCTCACAAAATGCGGAACGCTCATCACCGGATACAAGCTCAAATCTGGATAGGTTTCTTTGGCATCATTTTGATCGGCCGCTACCTGCCAACCACTGACATAAATACTTTTCAAGCCCGCTTGCACCTGCTGAACTGCCTGATTGCCGCTCATCGCTCCAAGAGCTCTCGTTAAACTATTTTTCGAAAGCAGGTCCCAAAGTTTTTTAGCTCCCACACTGGCAAGCGTATACTCGATTTTAAGGCTTCCCTGCAGTTTAAGAACGTCTTTTGCAGAATAGGGCCTGGTAATCCCCTTCCATCTTGGGTCATTCTTCC
>CAZOAX010000076.1:0-8404 GCA_964577735.1 uncultured bacterium | reverse complement strand
AGAGTTTTCAGGGATTGCAAGGCATCTGGATGATTCGATCGAACCGATCAAAGCCACATTGAACCAATCGCTTAATGACCTAAACTTTATCACAGGCCATATGGCTGCTGGACAAGGTGCCCTTGGTGGCTTGCTTATTCGTGACGACATCTACCTTGGAACGTCAGCACTTCTCAGTAAGGCTGAAACTGTGTTAGATGACATCAATCATTACGGCCTCCTCTTCCAAAACGACAAGAGATGGCAACGCCTCCGTGCAAGACGGGCAAATTTGATCACGCGCCTTTCCTGCCCGATTGAGTTCCAGAATTATTTCAACGATGAATTGAATCAAATCAGCACATCGCTTGGAAGAATCTCACTTGCGATGCAAGATGCAGAGTATCAAAACTGCTGTGAGTCTTTTATTGATGACGAAAATTTCAGAATCGTATTTGCTGAATTGCTAAGACGAGTAACCGGTATGGAAGAGTCCTTGAAAATGTTTAATCAGCAAGTGGCAGATCGTGATTCATTCGATTGCCCTGTATACGTGGAGTAATATGGAACTGACACCTTATTCGCAGCTTGAAAGAGGAACTCTCATGGTGGCCACTCCTGATATTCAGGATGGCATTTTCTTTAGAGCCGTTGTCCTCATCTGTGAGCACAATCCCAACGGCTCTTTTGGACTCGTCATCAATAAAAGCCTCGACGTAGACCTCCCGGAGGAAATTCTCAACTCTGCCGACATCATCAACCCGAATGTCGGCATCCGTGCCGGCGGCCCCGTGCAGACCAATCAAATGATGCTCCTTCACACCTCAGGAGAAATTCCTCACCAGACCCTTGAAATATGTAAAAACGTCTACCTCGGTGGTGATATCACTTTCCTCCAGGACATGGTCTCTCAAGAATCCGGCCCAGACATTTTCCTCTGCTTCGGCTATGCCGGCTGGGGCGCAGGTCAACTCGAGAGAGAATTCCTCGACGGTCACTGGTTCCTCCATCCCTCCTCAGAGAAGCTCATCTTCCACACACCACCGGAAAAGCTCTGGCAAACCACCTTGCGTGAAATGGGCGGCAAATACGCCACCCTCTCCATGATCCCGGAAGACCTAAGCTTAAATTAACCTAGTTGGAATGCTAGTTAGTGTTTCCTGGTGCTGGACATCGCTTGTTGTACTTGGTTCCATGCACTCTCCTTATCTAGTTTTAACTTTAATGAAAAATGGCTCTGCTTGCTTGGTAGAAAATACTTTATACCTAAACTCCCTCTCCTCCGTAGTTAGCTCAAATGCAGAAAGCACCTTGGCCATGACCAAATTGATCTCTTTTAACGCCATCGCTTTTCCTATGCACTGGTTGGCACCCTCGCCAAAGACATTTGTATTTTTGTAATTAACGTTTAAGTTAGTTTCAAGAGCATTTTTTGCTGTCTCAGAAATGTTCGATCTTACGCAATCCCCTTTTCTTAGAAGTTTCCCTACTTTTACTCCTTCCTCATTATCATACGAAATAAGTGTGTCGTATTTGATCTTTCTTGTAAGGGTTTCAATCGGAGAGAGCTTGAGCAATTGTTGATTGATAAAGTCTTTCAAATCGTTATCGCGAAGCTCATTTTGCAAAGCCGGTTTTAAAGCTATTTCAGCGAAATTATGGGACAATGTAAATGTTGTTGATTCTTGTCCGGCACAAAAGAAAACCAAACAGGTCGCTATCTTCTGCTGGATTGTAAAATCGTCCGGAAAAAATCTTGCATCTTCGCTCGCTAAAATCGCTGGGATTATCCTTGCAAATGTTTTACATGATTCCTCATAACGTAGAGTTTCTTCTTTGGTATACCCTCTCTGCTTAATGAAATATATGTTCATAAAATCAACAGCATCTGACAGTTCCCGATAATGTTCGGAATTTCCAAAAAGGGTCCCTGTAATAATTGCGCTTGTTAAATGGCGCATTTCTATTGCCACATTGAAAGCCTGATCATTTTCAGAATACTTTCCCCAGCGCTCAATTAAGTTTTCACACTCACGTTCGATAACAGGATCGAGCTTATCCTTTTTAAGGGAAGCTGCAGTCAGTTTATGCATTCTGGTGGTGAATTCCTCTCCACAGGTCAACAAAAAATCCTCCCTGCTAAATTGAATGTCTGGAAATAACTTTTGCAATAAATCAAATACCGCTTCATAGGCTGGAGTACCATCAAATTTGTCGTATCGGTGATTTTTTAAAACAGCTTTGTTCAATTCAGCACCTGTTGTCACATGAACTGTTGTGCACGGAAATTTAGGAACAGGAATGGATACTCCTCCATAGACCTCTTCCAAGCGAAAAGGCCTCTCCGGCAAATACAATTCAGTAATGTCTGGGTAGGTAGGATTATAGCCACAATAGAAGGCTGCTTTTTCGCACAAGCCTTGTATAACAGGCCTTTGGTCTATCATCCTTCCACCGAACCGTTTATAGTTGACCATGGTCCAAACTCCCATAATCGTCTGATAAGTGCCTATGCACACATCCTTTAGCGCTGTGAATGGGGTATAATAAGGCCGTGTATTGACATCCTCAAAAAAATGCAACTCTACAGAACCTGGCTTAACGGAAGAAAAAGACATGTTAATCCCTTTTTTTGAAAAGAAGCTAACATTTCAAGGAATTATTATTCAACACCAGGAAGAATACAACCCAAATAGGGAGCTCATTAAATCTTGATTCCCCCACCCACAAGATTATAAACGATTTTCTCCACAGTTCTCATCAATTGAAGAAGCTTTAGCTTGTCATCAATGTATTCAAGCTTACTGCCTACGTGAGAGGGGAACTCATCATTTATAGCCATCTTTTGTTTTGAAAAGAGCTTATTGCCTCTACATAGGAAAGGAGGAGCTTTTGCAGAGCTTGGCATTTTGCTCAGGTTAAAACTGATTTAATTTGGCCTTTAAGCATAATCATGCCTTTACCAGGATCATTCGGATCGGCCTGGCAGCTTCCGGTTGTTAGGAGCTGCTTGAGGGGTATTTCTAAAGCTTTTCTTTCTTCACCGCTTCTATACATAAATGAATTCAAATCCCCATAGTTTCCAAGTAAAGGAGGGCCGTTTCCAGCACAATTCCATTTATACGCCACTGTGGAGAAACATTGATGGAATACGGCAGTTTTTACGTAGTTTGAGACTTGCTGATCGATATAGCTGATTGCAATAAAGGGACAATCAGCAAGAAAACAACACTCACTTGGGGGAGTGAGCCCACGCATGAGCACTTGGCCGGCAGGTAATTTATTTAAGTAAATGCTGCTACATCCGATCGACCAAAACTGTCTATTTGCTGGGTTCAACCTCAGGACGGGCAGCTGATGGAACTTAGATTCCCCTCCCACAAGCTCATAGATGAACTTCTCTACGCATCTCATCTCTCGTAATTGATTTAATGTCCTATCTATATTTTGAAATTCTTTATCGAAACGAGCAAAAGGATCAGAAGGAGGCACTTCACGCTTGAAAAAACATATAATAGGATTCTTTTTAGTCTTAGGTTTCGCTAAGTTTAAAATTTCCGCATTGCATTCCTTGAGCAGTCGATGCTTTTTCTCTAATTGCTTAAATCCTTCTAGGATCAGGGATTTTCCATAGAGCCCAATTTGTTCAAGGGAATCGATATAGCTTTGTCTATAGGCGCGATTTACAAAATGCAGGTTGCTTGAGCCCTGTTGCATATAAAAAAGAATTTGCGTTTGAACGTCTAACGGAACTCGTTCCATTGTGATTTCGTAATTATTCATTTACAAAATGATATAATAAAGTGTATTATATTTCAAACTAAAGGTAATTATGAAACGCATTTTAGATGTTTATGGTAGCTATGAGGCCTATTATGATCCGAAAAATAACGGTTTGATCAATCAATTATTGCCTCACGAGCTCATTCAATCGATCTTTATGAGCTTAAGAGACGCGGATCTGCAGGTTTTACCCACTGTGTGCACTTACTGGAAAAATAGAACCGCCTCTACTTGCATGACTAATCTAACTGAAATGGAAAACTTCATTATTTTTTTGAAAAATAACCTCAAGTTGCATGATGCAACTCAATCAAATCTTCTAGAATCAACTGTCAAGATTGATACATTTAATTTTAAAATGTTTATTCACGAACGCAAACGAATCAGAAACAATATTTTTCAAATTCTATTGCAAATGAAAATTGAAGACATCGAAAAGCTTAGAGAAGTCTCCAAAGAGCTCGTTCAATTAAAAGGTTTTGAGTACATCTTTGATTTTGCTCAAATTTTCAAAAAGATCGAAATTATGGATAAAATGCCGCTAACTGATGAGAAATCTGCCAAAATCCATGAGATTGGCTTAGAGTTAGCGTATGTCATACCTAGAATGGAAAAAAATACGACAACCTCTTCCAAAATTATTTTGTCATTCAGGTATAGGCCTCTTCTAAAAAAAGAACTATCTACTGATGCTGTCAGAATAGCCATCCAATATCTTCTCTACACAGCAAAATATGAAAATCGAAAGACTCTATGCAAATCCATCTCAAAAGTGCTTGCTATCCATGGTGAAACTAAAGAATCCTTATATTTTCTGAATCTAATTTTTGGGCCGGTCACTCGAGACAAAGCTTACGTCAAACTAGCAAAAATTTTCCTCGAATTGAATAAAACAGATGAGGCCCTCGATACGGCGCAATTCATATCAGATGACAATTTAAGATTTGCTACAAATGATTGGATCTTTAAAACACTTCAAGAACCCTTTAATAGGTAACCCAAATGAATACAATCTCTAATAATCGCCTAAGCGGTTTACCATATTCGAACGATTGCAATGAACCTGCAGTACAGTTCCTCATTAATTTGATGCCGACAGATGTCAATGCACTGCCTTCAGATCTTATTTAAGAGATCTTTAAGCATTTAAATTGCCTCTCTACCGTTTCAGCATTTAACGTGAGCCGCTCTTGGCGGAATGCGCTTAAATGTATTGTAAATACAAAAATTGCAAATATGGCCCATACTGCTCATTCTGTAGCAGCACAACTTGGTTGGAGCGTGTCGGAACTAACTGAAGATATTCCAGTGTTAAACTCTATCTTTCCTCATGTGCAAGTGAGTGAAGATATAAGGACGTTTCTCAAATGTAGCGGACGATTTAAAGTCGAACTGTTTGGACTTTTATGTAGATTAGAAACTGATGATGAAAACATAATTGAAAAAATCCCCGAGATTGAAAACGATCAATATACCGTCAGAACTCAGATTTTAGCTACCTATGCCTATGATTCAGATTATCATGATCTCGATGACTTTGGATTTAATTTAGCAGTTGCATACGAAGAGTTTGACAAACTGCCCGTTTATCAAAAAATCGCCGTTACGTACACTCTCCTTAAAAACAGCAATGAGCATACTGACACGCTCTACTCAGATATATCTGAACTAGCTGATGAAATGAAAGTTGAAACATTCAAAGAAATTTTCGATTATCTAATTGGGCGCAAAAGCTATGAAAAAGCGGAAGAGATTATGTTCATGAAACAAAGTGATGATCTTCATGAATATTGTGTAGAGCAACTGATTCAGCATGGGCGACATGATCTTGCCTTGGGTTATACACTGAAAAAATCCAACATACAACCTATAGTGCATCGACCTCGTTCAATTCTATGTTAAGAGAATGGCAAGAGCTCTTGCGATTTTTTAATTACTCTTATTACGCAGATGCGTTAGTAACTGCGTAACTTAAATTAGATGACAATTTGCTACAATAGATAAACCCACCCCTTAGAGCCGATGAATTTATGAAAAGAATATCCCATGAACACGTTCATTATCCTCTCTACCAGGAACCCATTAATCCCCTTCTATTTCCAGACACCCTCCCTTTAATCCTAAGTCTATTTAAAAATAGGGAGCTTGTCGCTGTCCAAAGCGTTTGCCGAACATGGAAAGACATCACTTTCTTGATCACATGCCAGAAGATTGGAGCCATTCGAAATCTAACATGGATTATCAATAAAAAATGTGAATGCAAGACATTAATGCAGACCAAAACTAAAGTGCTTTACGAATTAAATGCATCCGTTCATCTTGCTATCAGGCAGCATAGTCAAAACTACGATTTGATCGAATACATGGGTTTGATTCGCAATTTTGAAACCTTCCTTCTCAAATATTTACAACGATTGGACCAAAATGAGTTTAATGACTTAAAGGCATTAGTTACCGGCTTTAACCTCATTTTTGCATATGCTCAAACTTTTCTTGATAGGTATAAATTAAATTTGATTCCAAACATTGAGCTTGCTCAAGACATGGCTTTAAGACTGGTAAAAATTTATATCGATTGGGATGAAGCGCCTCTATTATTAATAAACACTTTGTCCGTAACATCGAACCTCACGTTTATAGAAACTATAACAAGATCCAGTGTCTTAAGATTTTTAGAATCTGTCATCTCCCAAATCCCCAAAGATCAACGATATGAACTATTTACTTTTCTAATTAAAAATAAATATTACAAGAATAATCAAATAATCCCATTGATGCTTCGTTTTTCAAATGATGAACTCGCCCTTCACTCCGCTGCCCTACTTTCGCAACATCATCAATACGATCTTGCATTTAGGTTTGTTGAAAAAATTAAAAGTGAACACGCGTGGATAATATCAGCTTTTATGATCTCTGAGGCAAAACAAAAACACTTACAAAATACAGATACCCAATAAAAAAGCTTATTCCAGTATTTTTGAGGCTTCACAAAAAGGGTATTAGGGAGAAATGAAAAGCACGAACCGGAAGGTTCGTGCTTGTATAAGGAAAGATTAACGCTTAGAGAACTGGAAGCGTTTACGCGCACCAGCACGGCCGTATTTCTTACGTTCACGCTTACGTGAATCGCGTGTAAGAAATCCGCGTGACTTAAGTTCTGGGCGGGCATTTTCATCTTGAGCAACGAGCGCACGAGCAATACCATGACGGACAGCAATTGCTTGTCCTTCTACTCCACCACCACGCACGCGGATGATGAGGTCATGTCTCTTGTTTCCACCGAGCTTGTCAAATGGAGCTAAGATGCTTTTACGTTGTAATTCAAGGGGGAAATAATCTTCAAGTGGGCGTCCATTAACATCGACCGCACCTTTACCTGGACGTAAGCGAATGCTCGCTACAGCAGTTTTACGGCGACCTGTGGACAAAATTTCTTCAATCATTCTGTTACTCTTGTGCAGTTTGTGTATTAACTACGATCGGTTGCTGAGCTTGGAGATTATGCTCTTTACCAGCAAACACTTTAAGCCGACTCACTTGTTGACGGCCAAGGCGGGAACGAGGAACCATGCCACGCACAGCTTTCTCAATAATGTACTCGGGATTCTTTTTTCTCATGACGTGAAGCTCTGTTTCACGCATGCCGCTCATTGCGCCTGTATGGCGACGATAAATCTTTTGAGCTTCTTTGTTACCGGTTACTTTAACTTTTTCGGCATTGATCACAATAACGCCATCGCCTACATCTTGGTGTGTAAGGAATGAAGTTTTGTGTTTACCTCGTAGAACTTTGGCAATTTCAGACGCTAGACGTCCTAGAATTTTACCCTCTGCATCAAAAACAAACCATTGGCGTTTGTAATCTTTGGGGTTTACCATTGTTGTCTTATTTTCTTTCAGCGTCATCTTTACGATCCTAACGGTTATAGATAGAGGAGATCATAGCTAAAAATAACAATTTTGCCAAGTGCTTTTAGCAAAATACCCAAATAAGATATGATTTTGGACTTTCACACCCATGAGCACTATGAAACAATTAAAATCTTTCTTTATTAGAACCTACGGCTGCCAAATGAACGAGCTGGACTCCGAGGTCATGATCGGCCTTTTGGAATCCCGCGGACTGACCCGGACTGAAGACGAAAACACGGCAGACCTCTTAATGTATAACACCTGCTCCATCCGTGAGCTTGCCGAAAGAAAGGTAATGGGCAAGCTTGGGATTCTGGGCAAGCACGGGAAAGGAAGCGCATTGATCGGGGTGACCGGTTGCATGGCCAACGCCAAAAAAGAGTCGATTTTCCAGAAGATCCCCCATGTGGACTTCGTTCTCGGAACCAACAACATCCACAATTTAAATGACATTCTGGATGAAGTGCTTTCAACCGGTAAACAATTGATCCTGACAGATGAAAATTTCACCCATGAACTTGACTATGGGAACGCCTCACGAGACGACAAACTAAAGGCAAAAGTCTCCATTATCCGTGGATGCGATAAATATTGCACCTACTGTGTCGTCCCCTACACAAGAGGCCCTGAAGTATCCCGCGAGCCTTCAAGCATCATCGAAGAGTGCAAAATGCTTGTAGACAAAGGCTACAAAGAGATCACCCTTCTTGGGCAGAACGTCAACAGCTAC
>CAZOAX010000075.1:7353-8463 GCA_964577735.1 uncultured bacterium | reverse complement strand
AAGGTCGTACCCATGCCGAGGCCCTGTCCAAAGTTCATCATTCCAATAGCAATCATGAGTAAGACAGAATTAAAAAGCCCATTTTCTGGTGTTTTATTCAGTACAATTACTGAATAGAAGAGATAGCCGATGGAACCAAAGGCAACTGCCGTAACAAGACCACCAGTAGTGCAGTAAAGTTTGCTCATACAATTGCGATGATTGTAATCCCGCTCAGTGATGAGATAGCACTTGGTAAGGGTATCCACTCGATCCACAACTGTTTCTTCATTCTTTTTATCCATGTCTATATTGCACGTTGTTGATTCGCTCGATCCGTAGGTTCCCACTTGGATTTTCTGTCCTTTTTCGAAGGAAGATAGCAATTTTAGTTTTATTTGCAAATGAGTCTTCACAAATTCTTATTCATTAGTAAATTTCATCTTAACAATCGATGGATATAATAAGTGTTGAACTAATAAGGTGTAACATGACTAATCCATTAAATTTGAATAATATCGAAATTAATGATTTGCATCATTTAAAGATGTACACTGCTGCAGATTCCAATCGTATCCGTGGGTATGGACGTCGTTTTACCGTCATAGACAGTCGTGATGGATCGAAAACTAATTTAGTGTTTAAAAATCTAGTGCAGCATGCAAAGACCCTTGCAGAAAGAGCCGAAACAACAGAAGAGTTAAACGAAGTCTATGAGCATATCGGTAAGCTTAAAGAAGTCGAAAACTTAGCAAAAGATGAATATAACCAAAGAGGCAGTTTATATAAGTTTCGATCCTGGTTTCATCGTCTCTTTGGCGGTGCATTTTTTGGTTCTCACACAGATCGTCTAAATGAAGTTGAAAGTAAATTAGCACCTAGATTTCTAGAGAACATTTCAACCATTTTAAAAGAAAGTGGAAATGATCTACCTCAAACAAGCAATACAACAATTACTGTTAACAATAAAACTTTTGTCGTTAATTTGACTCATAATGATGAGGGGCTTAGCAAGCTTGAAGTATTCAAGGAAAACAAACCGGAAAAAGTCGCAACATTTGAGGTTTTAACATCTAATGATGTGAGACTGGAAAATGTAAGAGCTTCTACTCCTTTATTTCGTGCAATAAT
>CAZOAX010000075.1:0-7343 GCA_964577735.1 uncultured bacterium | reverse complement strand
AAAAAGATTTAGAGAAAATCAAGCAGGAAACCATTCGTACAGGTAAATCACACTACACCAAAATTGAATTGAACGGCGAAAAAGGGACTAAGAGCATCCTTAAAATCACAAAGATCAAGAATGGGATCTTCGTCGATAAAACCTTCTATAGGGAAAAAAGACTTGGTAAAGGGGGAATGGGGACTGCTTATCAATACACTGAAATCGATGCAGGTGGAAACCCTGTTGCTGGCGCAAAACCAAAAGTCGTGAAGATCTCCCACAAGAACGCTTCAGCTCTAGCAGCCATGTCTGATGGTTTTAAGATTATGAAAGATCAATTTGTAGATGATAAGGGAAAACCTGTCGCTAAAGTTCCCGGTTTGATCAAGCCAACCAAAAGTCAAATAGAGGATATAGCTCTCCTAAGTTTATATGGAAGTGGCCATGCCGGCATTAAAGGAGATGACATCCCTAATGAATTTAATGAATCCGTAAACTTCATTAAACAGGTCTGCTTTGGATTAAACCACATGCACACGAAAATTGAAGCGACAGAGACAATTCCAGGGAAACGCGCCATTGCACATCGGGACATCAAAGGAGAAAATATTTTTTGCCGGAAAGAAACGCATTTTGATGATCATAGCAATAGCTATGTAACTGTCATGAAATATGGGCTTGCAGATTTTGACGGAGCACATGAAGCGCATATCGATAAAGGAACCTCCTTTAACCATACTAAAGCATATATCAGCCTGAGTGATGTGCTTTTAATTAATAATGCCAGTGTACACGAAGATGATATTGAAGACTTTAATAAAAGCTTGGATGTTTATGCCCTGGGCATTGCATTTCGTGAGTTTTTAACCGGCGTTTCTATTGATCCATCGCGTGATAATAGCTGGAGCTCGCTTGAGGAAAAAGCCCTAATCGATCGTAATTATAAAAATCTACGAGAACCTCTAAAATATGATGATTTTCCTTTAAATTACAGGATGCAATTAAGCAATGATGAAAGAATAATGCTAAATGGTTTGATCTTGCTGTGCAATCAGATGACAAGAAAGGATTGGGAAATTCGACCAACCGCAAGTCAATGCATCAGGCAACTTCAGAATCTCGGGATTGAATTACCTACGTATACGTAACATCTTTTTCTTTTTGCTTCTTTTTCGCAATAATGCATTCATAGTTCTCTATTTCAAGCGTTTGAGAGTCATCCAGCTCAAACGCTTTTAATTCTTCCAACCATACTTCATCATCCAGATAACCGAATTGATGTGCAGAGCCAATTGTTTTCAGCCCTTGCTCTACACCTAAACGGAAAAGGCTCTTTTTCAGTTGCCCATCGATCACAATATTAAATAACTGAGAATGGCATGAATCAATTTTCTTAGAATTGGTCAAATGTTGAAAAACCTTATCACATGTATCCTTGTGGCTTTTTTGCATCTGATATTGCTTTTCGACCATTTTTTGCCATGCTTGAATACATTTCGGCGGGGTGCCTTTAAATCTCTTTCTTAAGCCCGTTTCTTCGATGATCAGGAGACCTCCAGGTTTGGTCATCGAAAGCATCTGGTCACAGGCCTTTTCAGGGTATGTTAAATGCGTTAAGACAAATCTACAATGGACTACGTCAAACAGTTTAGGATGAATCTCTTTAAGTGTTTTAAGACTGTAGACATCGCATAGGTTCCATTCTATGTTTGTCAAACCTGCCTCTTCAGCACTTTTCCTGGAGACATCCAATTGCGATTGGCTATTGTCGACAGCAAGCACAATCGGATTATATAGAGTTTTAGCATAGAGGTTTGTCAAGGACCCATTCCCACATCCTACATCCAGCATCCTGGGTCTATGGGTCCGTGCCTTGGAAGAGGATATAATTTGGATGGAAGTCGGATTATATATGGCTCCAAGTGCATCCAGCCTTGATCGATCAGTTTCTCCAACAGCAATCATATAGTTAGATGGTTCCATTTAAAATCCTTTGTTAACTTACATCAAGATATAGCGGACTTATTCATTTCAGATCAATCCGGATGTTTCTCCAAACATTTTTAAGGCTTGGGCCTGTCTATTTGTGAAGATAGTATAGAAGGGAAGTTGCTTGCATTCTTCAAGTGTATGCGTTGAATAAGCTTTACAGATATTGCTCCACATATTAGCACAAGCGTGCAATTGATAGTATTCTTCTGATCGTATTGCCTCTTGATCTCCCTGTATCTTTAGATGGACATTCACAAAATTGCGCGTTTTTTCCCAGATAGATCCAATCAAGGCGCTGACTTCAGAGGGTTCTGTTTTTGATAAAAGTTTTTCCATTTCCCTTGGGTCAAATGTAAGTAAATAGGAATCAGGTTTAAGATTAGGTTTAATGGCCATAAATAGGGCTAAGGCTACGCTTATCTCATGATTTTCAAAATTTAAATCCGTCGGGATTGAACTGCACTTAACATCAGAATCCACTACATGAAATTTCGGAGGATTCATTTTAACATTAAATGGGGGGATTGGCATAGACATGTTTTTTTCCTTTTTTTTGAAGAAGTTTACTTAAGATTGTAGTTGAATACAAGGACAGGATTCTTTAAGATTTGAAAAAAAAATTGGAGATTAAAATGTCAACGCTGACAGAGACCTGGACACCTGTTAAAACCTATCAAGACATCAAACTGGAAGTGACGGAAGATGGTATCGCTAAGGTAACGATCAATCGTCCAGAGGTGCGAAATGCATTTCGCCCCGAGACTATCAAAGAGTTACAGGATGCGTTTGCGATATGCCGTGAAGATAGCGACATTGGGGTTGTGATTCTAACTGGAGAAGGAAAGGATGCCTTTTGTTCCGGTGGAGATCAAAAAGTAAGAGGGGAGGCCGGCTATATTGGAACGGATGGCGTGCCTCGTCTGAATGTGCTTGATCTGCAAAGACAAATTCGTTCCCTTCCAAAACCGGTTGTTGCCATGGTTGCCGGCTATGCGATCGGTGGCGGACATGTTTTACACGTCGTATGTGACCTGACGATCGCTGCTGACAATGCTAAATTTGGTCAAGTGGGGCCTAAAGTTGGTTCATTTGATGGAGGACTTGGCAGCAGTTATTTGGCACGGATTGTGGGCCAGAAAAAAGCACGCGAGATCTGGTTTCTATGCCGTCATTACAATGCAGACCAAGCGCTTGAAATGGGCCTTGTCAATCACGTGGTCCCCTATGAAGAATTAGAATCAGAAACATTGAAATGGTGCCGGGAGATGCTCGAGCATTCACCTCTTGCCCTGCGTTGCTTAAAGTCTGCTATGAATGCCGATTGCGATGGACAGCTTGGTCTTTTAGAGATGGCCGGAAACTCCACCATGCTCTATTACATGACAGAAGAAGCTCAAGAAGGCCGAAAAGCTTTTGTTGAAAAGAGAAAGCCTAACTTCAAACAATTTAATCGGTTACCTTAAAACTAATGAATCAAGCTTCACCCGCATTTAAGTCTATCAATCCATGGATCATGGCGATGCGTCCCAAAACCTTGGTGGCTGGGGCCATCCCTATTTTGGTAGGCTCGTTTTGCTCTGCATTGCCCTTTAGTAAGATGGATTGGGGGATCTTGTTATCTGCACTGCTGTTCTCTCTTTTGACACAATTTTCTGTCAATTTGATCAACGATGCACTGGATTTTAAAAAAGGAAAAGACACGAAAAATAGAGTAGGCCCGACCAGGGTTACTCAAAGTGGCCTTCTCACAAGCTCACAAGTGTTGTCTGCAGGTTTTGCCTTACTATTTTTGGCATTTTTAGTTTCCATTCCTCTGATCCTAAAAGGGGGAATCCCTATATTTGCAGCCATTATCGCATCGTTAATGTGCAGCTACTTATATACCGGTGGACCTTATCCGCTTGCATATATTGGCCTTGGTGAAGTTTTTGTTCTTTTGTTTTACGGCTTTGTTGCAGTCATTTCTTCCTATTACTTGCAAACAGGCAAAATATCGCAAGATTCGATTGTTGCAAGCCTTCAGATTGGCTTGCTCGCAACAGTCCTTATTGCAATCAACAACTTGCGGGACATTCATGAAGACAGGGGAACTGGTAAAAAAACTCTTGCGGCGCGATTTGGGGTTACATTTGCGAAATGGGAGATCACCCTTTTGATCGCTCTTCCTTTTCTTCTTAACTGGTACTGGTATTTTACCGAGCGGTTTTTAACGTTCTTTTTGCCTTCCACAGCTATGCTGATCGCTTATAATTTAGCACGAGGCATATGGAAACATCCTCCTAGCAAATTATACAATCGGTTTCTTGGAGAGGCGTCGTTGCTGCTTGCTATCTTCGGCCTCATGCTTGTGATAGGACTCCATGTCAACTATTGATTGGTGTTCTGATGAATCTATTGTATTCAAAAACCCAAGTCTAACTTGTTCTTCATATCCCTCTGATTGGGAGGGATATAAAAACCTACCCGGACACATTTGGATTGCAACTTCCGGTACAACTCAAAAAGCTGATGGTACAATCAAATGGGTCGCTGCTTCAAAACAAGCCTTTCTGACAGCTGCAGCTTCAATCAACGAACACTTACAATGCACAGCAAACGATATTTGGCTTAATGCACTACCCTTATTTCATGTGGGAGGGCTATCGATCTATGCAAGAGCGCATCTATCCGGAGCAAAAGTCATAACAATCCATGCTTTTAAATGGTGCAAGGATAACTTTTTAAGAAACTTGCATGAAACAAAAGCTACCCTATGCTCATTAGTTCCAGCGCAAGTTTATGATCTTGTCCAAGCAGGCTATAAAGCGCCTCTTCATTTAAGAGGTGTCATCGTTGGGGGCGGTGCATTTCCCATTGAGTTATTCCATCAAGCCCAAGAACTTAATTGGCCGGTCATGCCAAGTTTTGGAATGAGTGAATCGTGCGCTGCGTTAGCGATTGCAAGAATAGGGGAGTACAACATCTCAATCCTACCTCATATCCAAACAAGCTTATCTCAAGAAGGATTATTGCAAATCAAAGCTCCCTCGCTTTTCACTGGTTACCTACATATACAGGGCAATCAATTTAGATGGGAAGACCCGAAAGTCGACGGTCTTTTCACAACTCAGGATCGAGTCGAAATCTCAGGTTCCAAATTAAAATTCCTAGGGCGTGAAGGGGACTTAATCAAAATCGGTGGAGAAAATGTCTCTCTTTTCAACCTGGAAACATTCTTAAACAAGATCAAGCCTCATACAATCGATGCCGTTTTAAACCCTAAACCAGATGGTAGACTCGGCATGATCATCGAACTTGTCACCTTGAAGAAACACGCTACTGAAATCGACCCACTCATCCAAGCCTTTAATGCCGGCGTGATGCCCTACGAAAAGATCCGCCACATCAAGTACGTGGAATCAATACCACGTACAGCCCTTGGCAAGCTCCAAAGAGCTTTAATTTGACTAGACACTTTTAGCAGGCAAAACATGCAATTAGATCTATTATCCCATAGTACTTTTATAAACGATGACATCGAGCAACAACAGTGGGATGATAAGCCCGCCGTTGATGTAAATTATATAAAGATCTTCCCGAGAATGGCGGAATTTATTTCAAAAATGGAAACCATTATAATTTAGATTACGTAATTCGATTAATTGGGAAAGACCGTTTTGAACGAATTCTCGCGCGCCAGGAATTGGACTTATATTCTAATCTTGAAAAAGTCTGTCTGAAAAAACATGATCTAAGGAGAATCTTTATAGAGATGCTTGACCTTCGAGAAGAAGATTGGACTGGATCACCAGAGGACAACTACCCCTATAATTCAGAAGAAGAATTAAACAGCTTATTCTTGAATCAAATTCCAATCCTTGACCCTATCGACAAGGCTAAAACGTCTGGAAAAGGTCTTCAAGGGCTTTTTGAACGTGTTTATATCCAAGGATTGCACCATCTTTATATAAATGAAAGCGAGGATGAAACAGCAAGACTTTATTGCGGGAGGTGCCTATGTTTCTGCCTTGCAAGACTTAAACGATCCCACTCGAGTAAAATTGGTCTGCCGAGGTACAGCTATGCGGTACAGTGCCTCAGGGGGACTTCTTTCAGGACTTAATGACTTATTAGTAGATGTTGGACTTATGGGCATAAAAAGTGTTTGGCCATCCATTCGAGCCTATTTGCAAGAAAAAGGTATAAAAGAGGTGGAGACCCTTGGTAAAAGTTTAGGAGGAGCCCATGCACAACAACTAGCAGTACTAGTCGAAGGCATTGCCAAGATCCCTGTCACAAAACTAACAACATTTGGGGGAGTTGGCACAACCGAAAGAGTCCATCAACTCTTCAATAAGGTTCGCAAAAAACAAGATCATGAAATAAAAATCAGTGTCGTTCGCAATGGAGGAACTGAAGAAACCGAACACGACTTCATTCCAACCGTAGGAGGAATGCATTTAGGAATCGATACTCCCAAATCAAAAGTGACCGTCTACTATCTAAATGAAGGCCAAGAGCCTTCCGTCCCTTTTCCAGGGACCACTGGGATTGTTGCAGCTAAACAGTTTTTAAGCAGCTTTGGTATTGCGCATTGCCGTCAGATAACGCTTAAGCAATTTAATTGGATCGCTATTAGCAATCTAGATACTATTAAGGAGCAACTGGCCATGGGCACCTATCTCGACCCTTACCGCAAGGTAATGGCAAATGCTTTGGATTATTTAACCCTAGGTTATTTAAATGGTTTAGATTTTGACGAATATTATGAAGAACAGATCAATTTAAAATAGTAGGAGATTATTGATGCAAGCGACGCTTTCTATGGTAAAAATCCCACCCCCAGATGAGAATACCTTATGGGAAAACAAGAAATATGGGATACGCAGTGAAGAGGAGTTCAAAAAATATGATCAACAGAAATACCACCAAATCATTTCAAATTTTATCGATACCCAAAAGCATGGAATTGAATATCAAAGCTCCTCTATATACAATCGGGTCGATACAGCTATAAGAGGAATCACGCCCCCACAATTTGATGACAGGACGGAGATTGGCAGAACAAACGCTAAAGGCTTGATCATCTTATTTCACGGCTTAAATGGCCAGCCAACGCTTTGGAACGCCCATCTCGAGTCTTTAAAGATGTATCCGGATATAGATTCCATAGCTTTAGGAGTGCCTGAAGAAGGAGTTTGCAGCTTTGAAGACGATCGTTTTAAATCTCTTTTAGACCGCATTGTCGATTGGACTAAACGCAATCCCGTACAGCCCATTGCATTTTTTGGGCAGTCCAATGGATCGAGAATTGCAACGTATTTTGAAACATTGCTGAGAAAGCATGTTCCTCAAACACCTGTCCATGTATCTTTAACAGGAGCGGTCTT
>CAZOAX010000074.1:0-8541 GCA_964577735.1 uncultured bacterium | reverse complement strand
ATTCTTGTGTAATTTCATAATCGTCGTTTAAATTCTTAAAATGAAGGATGAACTTTTCGCGTATGTTGAGAAGCGTTGATTGCAGGTTGAACTTTGTTGCATCTTCAAGAGTTCTCTTGCAGTCTTTGACTAGATTTTTAAATGGTTCATAAAGTTTCACGCGGTTTTGCAAGGTATTTCCAAAAAAACGCAATAAATCGCGTTCACACTTTTTTAGAATCAGGATATCACGATCATTCATCCTATTTTGATGATCATATTTTAGTCTAAATAGGGTTAGATCGAATTTGTTTGCGGTTGGACGACTTTGAATAAATAAAGACATCGTTAATATATTTGTGGTAGAGGGATAGTATTGATCCCGATGTAGTTTCTGAATGTGGTCGGGCTGAAGTCTGAAGGTCTACTTGTATCTAAATGGTAACGCCGAGCGATTCCTCCCTCAAGGGCAAGATCATGGGCAACAAGATCAGCATACGGGATGTATTTATCCTGATGCTCAGGATTGTTATCTGAGTGTCCAACTATTCTATGAGTGAATAAGATGCTGCTTAGGATGGGGATCCCTTCCGGGATAGATGCAGCCATGTTGCCAAGGCCATGGACAACATGGGACCAGCAATGGTCATTGAATACAGCTGCGTTCTCGCTGCAACATCTAAAAGGTGCAGATAAAATGCCTAGCATAAGTGCTGTAATGGTTTGAACCGTTCCTAATGCAAGTTTACAGATAGCAGCCATCGTGCCGATAATAGGCGGGAGGGACCATTCTGTTAGAAGGCATTCGGTTTGGTTGCAATATTGATTGAAATTAATCATAAACGCCTTCTTTGTTTTTAAATAGTATATAAAAATTTCATAATAATTAAAAGAAGGAAAGTTCTAGAAGAATCGATTCCCGAAGGCCGTCATCCGCAATCGTTTCAGCAAGGGCTGAAGCTTCTTCATTTCTATTTAATTTAGCTAACTCAAGAGCGATGTTTCCAGTTGCCTCATCTTTACAATCTTGATTTGTAACTTTAGTGACGATTTCTTTGGACTTTTCCATTTGGTTTGATTGAGCAAGTCCTGTGGCGATGATTAAATAAGGACGGTTTTTATAATCCTGATTTGTGATGTTGTCTGACTGATTAAGGGCTTCGATAAATCGATGCACTTTAGCAAGATTACATGAAATTTCCATGTAGGCCTCATCCCGGTAGTGAGCATCTTTGATGTTTTCTGCAAGTGCGATGGCATCCATTATTTTTTCGGATCTGGCGTGATAGATGGAAAGAGCTGAAAGCACTTTATCCTTGAGCATAGGGCTTGTGATGCGTCCTGATTCTTCCAGTGCCTTTTCAAATTGCCCATTTCTTGCGAGCGCAATTGCAATTTCGGCAGTTAAATGCTGTTGATTATTTAGATTGGTGATTTTGGTTTTCATTTCAAAAGCTTTATGCAAGCATCCTATCTTATTTAACCCTTCCACAATGGAAGCAATCAGGATATTTCTTTGAAAAGAAGGCACTTGTTTTTCACAAACTGTATCCATATTTTTATAGATAGATATAAGCTGAGGTATTTTATCAAAAAATATGGGAGGATTCTGTACTTGAAGCAAGTTTTTGCTGTCTTTTAGAATAACGATCACTTTCTCCCGCAAGTCTAGAAGACATGTTTGGATTTCCAGTAAATCTTTTGCAATGACAAGATCATTGATTTCTAAAGCCTCTAAATGGACAGTTTGAGTGTAGCGCTGAATACGATAAATTTCTCTATTGCGGATGGCCATAAGTGTGAGATTGCTATAGGTCTGACAGACAGCTTTGGCCTTCGCTATCTCTTTATGACTTAAAAATGATAGAATGACCCCAAAAACATCTTGAGTCACGTTCATACATCCCCATTGGCTTATTTATTATAAGCTTCTTTTTTGAAGTGAATGTTGTCAATCATGTTTGTGACATTTTGAGCTTCTTCAAGTTGGCCAAACCGCGCATAGGCTCGGGAGATTTCTGCAAGAGCTGCGTATCTAAACAGATCATTGCTGATTGTCTTGACAAGGGTCATGGCTTCCTCGAAATTATTCCATTGTGCAAGTCGAATGGAAAGATTGGTAAAAGCACATTCTTTATAGTCTAAGAGGGGGATTAAGTTGGCAATTTCACGAGCTTCTTTGAATCTTCTAAAATGTGCAAATTTACTTGAGATCTCGCATAGGAAGCGGCAATTGTGCAGAAGATCAGCACGTGAATTGGCTCTAGTTGTTTCTAAGGCCACTTTATCTGCAAGGTTTTTGGCCTCTTGGAATTTTTGTGTTTGGATGAGCAGGCATGCTTCTTTAAGTAATGGTTCATTCTCTTCGGAATGCTCCGGGATGTGATTTTCATATTTTAATTGGACATTGTCTTTTTCCATCGATGCAACATCATAAATTTCTGACAAGGCCATTTGTTTATAAATAGGCAGCTCAATCGTGTTGGCAAGCTTAAACGCTTCATTGATTTTTCCGGATTTAGCGTGGATAACAGAAAAATTTCCAATGAATAAATCCTTTATGGATTTTCTCGTTTATTGTTTCAGTTAACATCAAAGCTTCTTCAGTTTTGCCACGTTTGCCCATTTCGATTGCAATTACAGCACGTGTATGGTCTTTTTTTAATGAGTCTTGGATTTCAGAAGTGAGAGGTACTGCGACTTGAAATAAGCCCGCAGTTGCTCTTTTCATCACAACTTCTTCCAAAATAGTGTCTTTGTCATAAAACTGAAGGTTCAATTTTTTGTAGAGAGGAATAAGGTCAAATACTTGTTCAAAAAATAAAGGTATTGTTTGCCCTGCTGTGGCCCACTTTAGATTCTCAAGGTTCTCATCACTTAACTTACTAAACAATCGGATCACCTTCCTTTGCAAAGAGATAAGATGGGATTGAAATTTTAGTAAATCTTTTGCATGTTCAATCTTCGACTGTTTTTGTATAACTGTGGTGCGCCATTTGCTGTAGTGCTTTTCATTAAGATGGCCTTTTAGGCAGTTGCTAAATGAAACGGATAAATCGTATTCCCGCTGCTTAAGAACGTGCAAGAGCTTTTGTTGAAAGAAAGGATTTCCTTCAACCGAAAGATCTTCTAGTTGTGAGACTGATAAATCAATAACTTCTTCGTAAGATGGTATGCAGGGAAATAAAAACATGTAAAGAGTATAATCAAGATCATGATTTATTTATAATAAAGAGATAATTTTATCTCATTATTATTCTATAGTGGTTAGTATCTTGCTATTACAAGCTGCTCTAAGGTCTTGGCGTCCTCTGCGAACTTGCGGATTCCTTCAGAGAGCTTATCGACTGCCATGGGGTTTTCGTTGAACATGAAGCGATAGTCTTTTTCATCGAGGGAGATTTTATTCATGGAGAAGGACTTGGCCTTGTCAATCGAGAGTTTTTGTTCGACAGGGCCGGTTGCATTCATCAGTTCCTCTAGAAGAGAAGGCGCGATGGTGAGAAGGTCGCAGCCAGCAAGTTCGAGGATCTCATCGGCGTTGCGGAAGCTTGCTCCCATGATCTGGGTTTCGTAGCCGAACTTTTTGTAGTAGTAATAGATCTGTGTGACAGAGATCACGCCAGGATCTTCTGCTGGAGGATAGGCAGCTTTGCCTTCTGCTTTTTTGTACCAGTCCAGGATTCTGCCGACGAAAGGAGAGATAAGAGTAACTTTGGCTTCAGCGCAGGCGATTGCTTGTGCAAGGCTAAAGAGGAGTGTCATGTTGCAATGGATGCCTTCTTGCTCAAGGGCTTTTGCTGCCATGATCCCTTCCCAAGTAGAGGCAAGTTTGATCAGGATCCGGTCTCTCTTGATCCCTTTTTGCTCATAACGTTCGATCAAGTGGCGGGCTTTATTGATACTTCCTTCCGTATCAAAGGAGAGATGGGCGTTGACCTCTGTCGAAACACGGCCGGGAATGAGTTTAAGTATTTCGATACCGAAATTCACGAATAACTCGTCCATAATGAGATCATTTACATTTTCGCTATCGGCATGTTTCTTCCCATAGGCGAGTGCGTCTTCGATAAGATGCTGATACTTAGGATTTTTTGCAGCAGCTAGGATGAGGGATGGGTTTGTCGTAGCATCTTGCGGCTTGTATTTTTCGATGGAAAGGATATCACCGGTGTCGGAAACAATAGTGGTCATTTTACGTAACTGTTCTAACTTATTTTCCATGGGGTTCCTTTAATAGGTGCAGGTCGTTTACAGGCTCGAATCGGAAAGAAAAGGTACAGGGTTTTCCACCGATCTTTAAGTCGAGGTAAGAGCTTAATCTTGTTAAAAGCAATTTAAAAGGGATTTTGACTTGTTTGAGACCAACATCCACACCGATCGAAGCTGAGCTGAGGATCTCTTGGGATTCGTGGATCTGGCAACAAAGAGCGCTGAACTTTTTCAGTTGGCTTTTAAGCGTTTCATCGTCAATGAGATAGGTGGCAGTACAGGATTTGCAGTGAATTTCCGGATTTTGATCGAGCGCAAACAAAGAGATGCTGACTGGCTCATTGCAAGTATGACACTGGAATTCTAAATGATGACCTTTTTGCATAAGTCTTTTATCTCCTGACTTGAATATAGCAGAAAATTAGTAGGGGTGCAATTTAAAAAGTAGTTTGATAGGATCTGGAAAATGACGAATACATCATTTTCACTTCTTTCTTTTGCCATGCTGGAACAATTCCGGGAATTCCTCGATAAACAAGAGGCGGCACTTGCTGATGCGCTGTTGCTTGCGACCATTCCTGCGATCGATAGCAAAGTCCAGGCTCCTTTACATTTGCATGGAAGTGGTCATTTCAGGCTTGCTCAAGCCCTGCAGGTTATGACAGCTAGAATTCGCAATCTTCATGAAGGCAAAACAACAGAAAACGAATGGCAATCGGCAGTCACGGTCATTAACAAGGCTTTCTGGAATTATGTGGAAGTTTTGGAAGGAGCCGTTCAGGAACTGTTTGGCCATATGGATAAAGTGGATTTGAATGGGTGGTCAGAAGGCTATTATAATATTGTGACTAGTTTCAAAGAACTCTTGGCCCATCGTATTGAAGACCTTCTATGGGTTTTTAAACGGGTGGAAGATCAGATGATTGCCTATCGATTGATCTGTAAACGGCAAAAAAACATCTGGATGATCTTTGGCAGGCTTTTGAGTCGGTTTTCCCATGCTTTAGATAAGTCCATTTTGGAAAATTTGGCAAAAAGCGATGAAGTCCTTGCGGTTCGTTACAAGAGCTTTGATGTCAGTTACAATGCACTGAAGGTGCTGATCCCGGAAATACAGGAAAAGGAAAGTCGATTTGCAAGCTTTCCTGTCTTTGTGACATTAGAGAAGGAGCAAAGGGATCTGATCATCAAGCTTTATCGTTTGATTGCTTTGAATGATAAAAATGCAAAACTTAAAACGCTTAATCAGCAGCTTTTAGTCGACACCTTGAACAATGTGGCCAAAGCCGGTTCTGTTTGCGCTCAGTTTCGCCACTACATTGCTGAGATCAGAAAAAAGCTGTTTGAATACTGCCTGAATTGGCAAGCAAATGGCGATCCATCTATCCAAAAACCCATTCAGACACTTGAAAAAGAGTTGGATTTTACGCGCAATCTGATCGGATCCTATCGGGAGATGCTTGCCCGTTCAGAGTCGCGTCCTTATAGTCAAACAAGGTGGCAGATGACTGAGTGGATTGTGGGCAAGGAGCCGCGCAAGACCCGCGACCTCCTACATCTTCTCTATCGTATCGATTCATTAAAAAAGATATTTCCAGCAATAGAACTTGCAATCGATCGAAAAGGGCTTCAGGAAGGGTATTTATTAAAGAGAGGCCGTTTGAAAAAACAGATGGACGATGTCTTGCATGAAATGGGCCAGCCACTTTCTTCACGGAATTTAATTCAGGTAAAAGCGGATCGATTGATCGAATTGATCGACCTTGCAGATGAGTTGGGAGGTTCACTTGGCGATGTGCGAGGAATGGTCCAAGAGGTTTTACTAAGAGCGCTCCATTTTGATGCTAAATATCAAGTGTTGAACGATTACCCCAGATTTCATGAGATATATTCGATCCATGAGGGCTTGATGCCTACCATCGACAATCCTGAACACAATAAACGGATGAAGCTATTTCAATCGGTGATCCAGCATGTCGAGCATTGGGTGCGTAAGCATGAGGTGGAAAGCCATACAAGTGAGCTTGACGTCGATGAAGCGGCTATTCACGAAAGCCTCCAGGAGGTTTTAGGGGCTATCCAGAGAAATCAATTTTCAACTGAGGAAAAGCGACAGTATGATCAGATGCTGCTTGCTTATCGGTATCAATTTAGCCGGTTCTTTCATTTCCTCCGCTCTTATGAGGCTGAAGGAAAAGCGATCCGCAGCCAATTTGCCTTTGTCGATCACTATCTAGACGCTATGGAGAACCACCTAAAACTCGAAGTCATCTCCAAGTAAAACAGCCGGGTAAGGGAACGCGTACGGGAACGGGAACGTTTTAAAGAACATCCATGTACGTGTTACTTGTAGATGTAGAGGTTTGAGATGTTGGGGTTGATGTAGGGGTTTTGCAGTTCTGCGATGGTGGAGCAGATGGCAGGGGCGGAATCCTCTCCAGTCACACGGTTTTGCCAGTATCCATTTCCAGGGAGACAGCCGGGGTTTGCTTCATACTGGGCACAAAGGAGAAGATTGTCGTCTTCAAGTTTCTCGGCTGTATCGCGGTTGCTTGAAAAGACTTTGATGGTTCCAATGGGTTCTTCTTCAGCAATTTTAGCTTCCGGAAATCGGCTAAAATTAAGCGTGTCGATATGGGTGAACGCATGCTTTTCCAATTGCTCTTTGTAGATTTGTTTTTGGATCAAAGCAAGAGTCAATTTTAAATGCGGGCTCAAAGATTCTCTAAAAGGAGAAAACTCAAGTCCAAGGGGAATAACATGCAGGTAAGCTTTTTTCCCAAGTGCTATGGCTTGGTTATTGGCATCTTTTAGATAAGCACTGATTCTCGCTTCCATGATCGTTTTATAAGCTAATTTATGTAAGTAGCAATCGTCTGAAACTTTAAAGAAAATAGATTCATCCATAGTCGTTTCATAAGATTCTTTTACTCCGGAAAAAAGAGGCTGCGATTGAAGAAAAGAAAGCCAGGTAAATATGTTCTTGGGAAGGCGGTCCGGCCGGATATAGACGAGCTCTTCTTCCATGAGGCTCTCCCTATTAAGCCGAGCTCCGGAGATCCCATAATAGATCCCGTCCCGCTGGAAAGTTCCATCTTTAAGTTTGTTTCCTACGTTCAGCGATTCACCCTCATTGACAAAATGGGTTGGCGTGGCGGTGACAAGGAATGCGGAAATTTGCATTTCATCATTAGACAAATAATCCTGAAGCGGAAGTGGGGTGTCTTTTTCTGCAACGGTCTTATCTCTTAAGTAAGCCATGCCCGTTGAATAGTATCCGAGCGGTCGTTTCTCAAGGAGCCTCTTTACAAAATCTTCCGTAGAGATATCTTGATAAAGCGCTTTTTCTTCAATAGAACCCTGAGAGCGTTTATTTTGAAGAAATGCTGTAATCAGATTGTTGACGGATGTATCGATTAACGTGTGAGCACGTTTAGCAAAATCGTTGATCTCATCTTCGATTGCGGGATCCCGTTCAACAAATTTAGCGGTATGATTTGGTCCCGGGAACATGCGACAGACTGTTTCCTGGAAGGTTTTAGATTCTTCCAAGATGTTTACGTCGATGGGGGCATGTGGTATATTTTCTAAACAAGCAAGCCATTCAATTGCGATTGTTTCTTGCGGAGCGAGATCGAGGTTCTTTTCGAGTTTGTTCAGAAGTGATTGCACTCGTTTTTCATGGGTTCCAAACCAAGGTGTAGCGCCAATGAACCTTTGGATGGCCGTTATGATCCTATAAATGCAGCTTTGTTCTTGGTATTCTTTTTTAGCTTCTGTTTCTGCTGTCAGGAGCTTTAAGGTAAAGCCTTTTAAGATTTTAAGCTCTTCGATGTTTTGACTGTTGATGGCTGCTTTTGAAAGCTTCTTTGCTTTTTTGTAAAGATCTTGAAAAAGTAATTCATCCGGTAAGCCTGAAATCGTAAATCGTCTTCCACTTGCGCGCCCTGAAACATGATGATTAATTTGAATGGAATTCAGATCAGAGGGTGTATAATTGGATAATTTAGAAGTCATCGTTACCTCACGACTAAGGAAGTGGCCATTTTTTTCAAAAGAAAGGCATTAGGAAAGTGCTCCAATCGATCAAGAGAGCTCGTTAGCAGTTTTTGAGCAGCATCCCTAGCTCCATCTAACCCAAGACAGGAAACATAGGTAGTTTTTCCATTCAGCTCATCTGTGGAATAGGCTCTGCCGTGTTTTTCAAAGCTTGATGTATGATCGATCACATCATCGATGATTTGAAAAGCAAGACCAATCTCACTGCCAAATATGCGAAGAGCTTCTAAACGTTCTTGGGAAGCATTGGCGATGATCCCACCTAGTTCGAGCGCGGCTATCAAAAGATCG
>CAZOAX010000073.1:0-8646 GCA_964577735.1 uncultured bacterium | reverse complement strand
AGATCGAGCTTTGGGAATTGATCATCGACATCAAAGACAGCACTACAAAAGAGCCCACCACCTCAAGTCTCTCTTATGAATTTGTTGTGAGAAGAACTAAAACAGCAGAGGAGACAAACAAGCAAGATGAGGCTGATGATGAAGAGTAAACGGATCTTTTTTACCCTTCTTGAAGTTTTGATTGCACTTGGGCTGACGCTGTTGATCCTTTCCAGCCTACTTGCATCTTATTTAAGCATTGAAAAATCAGCAGCTTGGTGGAAAAGAGAAGAAAATGAACTTTTTGCAGAGCGTTTTTTTACAAAAAGACTTGTGGAAGTTTTCAGCCATTTAGAAGAAATCGATCAAAATACGAAGTTTTTCTTTACAACTGACTCAACAGCCGGTTGGCAGTTACCTGGAACCATGTCCCTCATCTTTTCTTACGATAATGAAGCCTCTATGGATAAAGCCCTATCTGGGAAAGTTCTAGGGCGTATTTTTGTAGATACTGAGGGCAATGTCACTCTTCTGACTTGGCCTGATCGGGAATCTTGGAAAAATATAGGTATGCCTCCCTCTCATCGGGAAGTCCTCATGCGCAAAGTCAAAGGATTACGATTTGCATTTTTTAATCTGGCAACTGATGAGACCACAAGTGCCGGCTGGAAGACAGAAGGCTTTTCTAAGGATCAAAAAGAGCTTCCCGGTGCGATCAAGATGCTCATTACCGACCATGAAGATAAAGAACGGGTCTATTATTTTCCAATTCCACAAACCTTAACTGTGATCAGCGAGAAAAAATGAATCTGCTTGTATTTGTGCTTTCATTTCTAATGTTGATCGCAGCTATCAGTTACCAGGGACTTGCTCATTATAAATCAAATGCTCTCATTCGAGGGATTTGGGACCGGATCATTCGGATTGAAGAACCATGCGCCTTTAATCAAGCCGTACAGGCAGAGTATCGACTGCTTAAAGGGGCAAGTGTTTCCAAAAAAAAACAACTGGAAGATGAAGAAAAAGAAGATGGCGAAGCTAAAGGATCTGCCAAGATCAATTTCCGCTTCTTAATTGATCCTGAAATGGTTTCCAAACATCCTAAAGAAACCGAACAAATGGAACTGCTCCTTAAAAACTTGATCGCTCAACTTTATGGAGATCAACCATTTTTTAAGGATCTTGTAGAAAAACGCCCCACAATCGTTGCAGATATGCTGCATGCACTTCGAACATTTTCAGAAGAACTTGGGGACAAGAAGATCAATACCATTGAGAAGTTAACTCAGGTAGGCTTAAAAGATGAAACGCTTGAAAATCTATGGCATCAGCTGCTTCGAAATAACCCTGTATCAAATGCAACAAAAGAACGCCTTTTCAATCTTTCCAACGATCCTGAACTCTGTTATCAAACAAACCTTACTAAATACTTAAGTAATAGCAATGTACAACAAATTCGATTATACTTGGCCCCACGACCGCTTCTTTTAGCACTACTTGAAGATCCAGCCTTGGTCGATGACCTCCTTAAAAAAAGAAAAGAGCTCTATAAAGCAGTAAAAAAGAAAAACAATCCGATGACGCCCGATGCGGCAACAAATGAACTAAAAACCTTTGCCTCCAAATTCCCCACTCTTGCGCCCTATGAGGCGATCCTTAATTACAAAGTGACTAAAACCAATCCTTCCGACTATGAATAATTTCTCCCATTTAGAACAAAAAATCGAAAAACTGACCTCTTCCATCCCTTTCAAAAGATTGGAAAAAGCCGCTAATGAACTTTCCTTATCTTATCGCGCACAAACTGATGGGATCAAAACTCATAAGCCCTTCATGTTTTCATCTGACCACAGGCTTGCCTATCTTGCTCTTCGTATGCCAGCAACCTTTAACGCCATCTCATGTGTGCTGGAAAAGATTCCGCTGCCCATTACTTCTCTTCTCGACATTGGAAGCGGACCCGGAACCGCCTTCTGGGCAGCCTTAAACCAATTTCCGACACTCAAAGAAGCCCTTCTCATCGAAAGAGATAAGGAAATGATCGTTCACGGGAAAAGCCTCCTTTCAAACCAAAGTAATGTCTCGTATCAATCAGTTGATATCACCTCATTTATCCCTTCAAAATCCTACGATCTCATCACGGCAGCCTACTCCCTCAGCGAACTCCCTGAAAGCACCCTTGAGCCGATCCTTACTAAATTATGGCAAGCTGCAAACCCCGTTTTATGCCTGATCGAATCCGGCACCCCCTATGGATTCCAAACGATCCTTCGTGCCCGAGAGATCCTTCTCAAACAAAATGCCTTCATCCTCGCTCCCTGCACTCACCACAATCCTTGCCCCTGGTCTTCAGGTAATCCTTGGTGTCATTTTTCCACCCGCTTTGAACGTACCCGCCTCCAAAAACGTGTTAAAGGAGCAGAACTTGGTTACGAAGATGAAAAATACTCTTACCTGATCGTCAGTAAAACCCCGCTCCCGCGCCCTGAAAGCCGCATCGTAAAATCCCCGATCAAGCGCTCCGGGTTCCTTTCCCTCACCCTTTGTGACGCATCCGGCATCCACGACAAAAATTTCTCAAAGAAACAAAAAGAAATCTATCAGGAAGCCAAAAAGCTCGACTGGGGCGATGGACTACTTGCCAACTTTGATCGAACCTGATAAGACTATTTTCAAAAAGAAAACATCTGAGAGGTCATATGAACTGTGTTCAACAAATAATGATTTCAGGCTCTCATCGCATGGGGTGGCTTGAGTGGGTGGCTGATTGCTGTCTCACTCCTGCCGCAGTTTTATGGAGAGGAAAGAATGTTAGGTTGATCAATGATGATAATGAACTTACAGCCCTCTATAGCAGTCATAGCTGGTTCTCCAATGAAACGCATTCAGGAGGTGGTGGTGCCGGAGGCTGCGGAGCCGTTATTTTACTCAGTGTAGGCTATAGCTTGGTTTCAGTGGTTGCATCTCCCTTCCTATTCGTGGGCGGAGCTTTAAAACTATGCGCTTTTCAGATAGACCCTGAAGCCGAAGATTATAATCAAATGGCCTGTAACCACCTCAATGAGCTTGACGATATGAGCCAAATTGATAAAGAACTCCGAGAAGGGTGCTGCTACAACCCTCACGGGGATACATACGAACAAAAGCAAAAAGAAATCACCAATACATATAATAGAATTACACACTTGAAGACCAAATTAAACGAAAGAGTTTTATTAAATACAATCCAGCAGGATATCAATGCTGGAGAAAGCATCTGCAAACATGGAGAAAACCAGTTCAGTTACTTTCCCATCCTCAAAGGGGACGTTATCATCGATCATGAAATCGTCACCAGTCCTTCCTCTAAAATGAAGTTATCGACATCGTTAAATAAGTGGCATGAGCTTCTTACTTCTTATGAAAACGAGCTTCAGGGACTGCAAACCACACTGCAGACTATAGAAGCCGACATTGCTAAATATCGAAGCCTTACCCCCACATTTTTAGTAAACGTTTCACAAAGAGAAACAGATTCGTTCATTTAACTACTCATGTAACGCCGTTACATCGATTTTTAGTATGACAATTTTATTCCAAAGGCTCATATTTTTTTAAACACAGAGGAGCAGCAAGAGGACACTGAGAAAACGAGGTCTCCTAATTAATAATTAGAAAATAAAGAAAAAAATAACAGGATAATAGGATAGACAGGATTAAGCGAGCATGCACATCCTGTCTATCCTATTATCCTGTTATTTTTTTATAAAAGAATTTTTTATTTTTCATTAAGGGTGCCGAAGGGCACTGCCTCGCTCTGTGTTTTAGAATATAACTAAGGATGCTTGAAGATACCATGAGGTCATCGGTTACGTCACATGCGTTATTTAATGAACTGGGTTTGAAGAAAATGTTCAGTGTTCAAGCGGGCTTCTTGGACTTGTTCATAGGAAGGGTTTTCTTTTTTGTACTGAATTTTTTCCAACTGTTCAAATTGCAATTGCAGCGATTTAAGATCTTCGTCTGAATACCTATCTTGAATGTGATCGATTAATTCCTGATAGGTCATGGAAGGGCCATTTTCAAAGCCCATTTTGAATAGCTTAGCGACTTCAAAGGCAAGTTCTTTGGGTGACAATGGGGAACCTTGAAGCGCCTGTATTTGCTGAATAAGCGTATAAACAGAAGGACCGCTCTGTTTTTTCTGCATATTTTTTAAGATGTAAAACAAAAGAGGTGCAAAAAGGGCGAGCAAGAGAAGGGGGAGTATTTTGATCCAGGGTATTGTGTAGCTCTTGAATACAGCAAGATTATGATCCGATTCGTCTTGCTCATAGAGCCTTTCCCTTAATTTTAAATTGAGCTCTAAAGGGTCACCAGGCTGCAGGGGCATCAAAGGTGCAATCGTGAGCGTATCCTCTGCTATTAGGATGAAGGGAATTAGCATGAGCAAAAGATACTTTTTCACATTTTCCTTTTTTGCATAAAAAATTGACGTAAAGCACCAAGGTAGGGAACATCGGTCGTGACTTGGATCCAGGAGCCACCACTTTTTTCTATTTGCTTTTTAGCAAGCTTCAGATTCTCGCTGAATTGCTCAGCTAAACTGGAATTTAAAGCTTCAGATGCCGTATCGATCAGCTCTTCTTTTCCCGTTTCAAGATCAAGAACTGGTAAAAGACCAACAAGGGGAAGATGCTTTTCCAGAGGATCCTGAACAGAAATGGCAATCAGATCATGTTTTCTTGCAATAGCTCTAAGTTCAGCCTCTTTATCTTCTTCTGATATAAAATCAGATAAAACAAATACCACAGCTTCTTTTTTCTGTACTTTACCGAGGAAATTTAAAGCATTTTCAAGGTTTGTGCCACGGCCTTGGGCTGGAAAGGCAATCAGGTCACGGATCAATCGAAGAACATGTCGAATCCCTTTTGCTGGCGGTAAATAATGCTCTACTTGATCTGTGTATAGAATCAGACCAATTTTATCCTGATTCTTAATACCGGAGAATGCAAGCCCGGCTCCAATCTCACTTAGAACTGTGCTTTTAAGTTGATTCCTGGATCCAAACCGGGTGGATGCAGATATGTCGACAAGGAGAATGACTGTAAGCTCTCTTTCCTCACGGAATAACTTCACATAGGGCGTTCCCATACGTGCTGTGACATTCCAATCCACACTACGCATTTCATCGCCTTGCTGAAATTCCCGCACCTCTTCAAACTCCATTCCACGTCCTTTAAAGCGTGAGCGGTACATCCCGGCTAAAAGATCGGTGGCCACATGGTCCATTTTCAATTGGATTTTGCGCACTCTCTTAAGATCTTCCTTGCTTAAAGGAGGAGAGGAATCAGCCGGTTTTTTCATGGAACGGGTATGGTATCCAATATCTGTTTAATAATCCCTTCTGAAGACACCTCTTCAGCCTCAGCTTCATAGGTGGGCTTGATCCGGTGATTCAAGATATCCGGTGCAATGTCCTTGATATCTTGCGGTACCACATAATCACGACCAGACAGCAACGCTTTTGCCTTAGCCCCGATTGTCAGGAAGATACTGGCCCTTGGTGATGCACCAAATGCAATTAAATCTTTAATATCAAGGCCATATTCCTTTGGTTCCCGAGTTGCGATAACCAGGTCCAAAAGATACTCTGCAATCTTCGGATCGATATAGATCTGATCGACAAGCTTTCTTGCCTCTAAAATATCGTCAGCAGACAATACAGCTTTTGGTTCCACCTTGGCTCCCATTTTCCCCATGCGCGAGATGATCTCAGCCTCTTCCTCTTTATTGGGATAACCAACCTTGATCTTAAGCATAAATCGATCAATTTGGGCTTCTGGAAGGGTATAGGTCCCTTCTTGTTCAATGGGGTTTTGTGTAGCTAAAACAAGGTAGGGGGATTTGGTTTTAAATGTTGTTCCACCAATCGTCACCTGACGTTCTTGCATCACCTCAAGTAATGCCGCCTGCACCTTGGCTGGAGCTCTATTGATCTCATCTGCAAGTAAGATATTCGTAAAGACAGGCCCTTGCATCACAGAAAAAGTGCCTTCTTTAGGATTAAATACAGTCGTTCCAATCAAGTCAGCTGGCAAAAGATCGGGCGTGAACTGGATCCTTTTAAAATCACAGGAGATCACTTTAGCAAAAGTCGTCACCGCAAGCGTTTTTGCCAACCCTGGAAGACCTTCTAATAAAATATGCCCATTGGATAACAAGGCAAGCTGCAGAGATTGGATCAATTTCTTCTGACCGACAATGACCTTCCCCATCTCTTCTTCTGCAAGCTTGAATTTACCCATTAACTCTTGATTGATCATACGCACCTTATTTTTTTGTATATTCGACAAAACCCCCCATTGTTGACAAGGTTATTTAAAGTTGGTAAGTGTATTAGAAACTAGGAGATTAGCTGTGAATATTTCAAAATACTTGTCCTCCATCATTGCGGTATTTATTTTTGTATTTATCTATGAACTGATTATTCATGGGTTTTTATTAAACTCCCTATACCGTCAAACGCCGCAGGTATGGCGTACACCTGAAGAAATGCAAGCGAATATGCCCATACTGATGCTATTTCAACTGGCCATCGCGCTTGTAGCAAGCTTTATCTTTTCTCAATTGTTCAAAGAGGGTGGGACAAAGAACGGCATTATTTTTGGACTGTATTTTGGTATTATTGCAGCCCTTTTCAATAGCTCGTGGTACCTGTTTCTGCCTGTATCCAAAACTTTGGGCTGGGGCTGGTTTATTGCAAGTTTAGTCGAAGGCCTTGGGATTGGCTTGATTCTCGGCAGCATTTACCGTAATAAAGCTACCGATTAGTGTGTGAAAGGGGAAGCTGCACTTTAAATGTAGTGCCTTCTCCTACTTCTGACTGAACCGTAAGTTGACCAAAGTGCTTTTTCACAATCGTCTGAACAATCGATAGTCCAAGACCGGAACCGCCCACTTTTCTTGAATGGGCTTTATCCACACGGTAGAATCTTTCAAAAATGCGATGAAGGTCTTCCTTTGGAATTCCAATTCCCTTATCCGTAATTTCTATTCCTACTGTTTTGTTATCAGATGAAAGTGTAATCGTAATAAAAGCCGGTGGATTGGAATACTTGGCTGCATTAGAGATCAGATTCGTCCAGGCAAGCTCCATCAGATCGTAATCAGCTTCAAGAATAATTTCCTTACCCGTTTGATTAAATACTGAAATTTCAGCATCCTTATAGATCTGTTTGACCGTTTGCACAACATGGTTGATCTGCTCTTCCAGATTAATAGATTGGATCCGTGAGCTTGGAATATTTTCAATGTCGGCAAGTGCGAGTAGATCGCGGATCACTGTCGCCATGCGATCGCAATTACGCACAATTTTTCCGGTAATATCATGCATGAGCTCTGCCTCAAGGTCCGGATGGTCGTGAATGGTCTCTGCAAACCCGCGGATGATGGTGATCGGCGTTTTAAGTTCATGGGAAGCATTGGCAATAAAATCTTTCCTCATTTCAAGGATCTTGTAATGGTCGGATTTATCCAACATAACGAGAATTGCACCAGTCTTATCCTTCTTAGGCACCGCGACAATATCCAAGTAAAAGATCGCTCCATGAACTTCCAGTCTCAAAGTATCGACTATAGGAGCTTGTTCATGCTGACAATTTACCAAAAGCTCATACGCTTTAGCCTGATCGATGTCTTTAAAATGAACACCGATCAAATCGCTTTTTAAAAGGCCGAGGAATTTCAGAGCAGAGGTGTTAACGAAGGTGATGCGGAAATCTGAATCAATCGCAATAACTCCTTCTACAAGTGACTCCAGCAAGACCTCTTTTTCATCCCGCTCTTGTTTCATGGTCCTGATCTGATTTTGAAGCCTATCAGAAAGGGAAACAAGCGTAATAGCAAGTTTACCAACTTCTTCTTCTTTTAACTGGACCGCAAGGCTTCTTAATTTTGGCAGAGGATTTTTTTCATTTTCCTTATAAGACGCAACAGCTGAAATGACCTCTTGAAACGGTTTAGTCAAGCGATTGATGATGAACCAGGTCATTAAACTGAATGCAATTAAAATCCCGGATCCTAAAAAGAGGAACCCGACTTCAAAGTCATTGATGAACTCGCGGATGTACCGATAGGGGAATGCCGTTCTAACTACATAAGTTTTCCCATGAAAATCAAATGCAAGGGCTGTGTAGGCAAATTTTTGTGCTAGTAAATCAGAATATTCTTCGTTATACCCCTTACCTTTTTTGAATGCCTTTAGAACTTCTGGATATTGGACCACATAATTGGTGGAATAGTTCGGCCCAAGCAGTCTTTTCGTATGCGAGTCATAAAGAAGGGTGTGATCGCTTGTCACGATACTGATCCGGAAAAATGTCAGGGGTTTTAGCTCTTTTAATCTTCTGATCATCTCTTCATTGTCCGGCGAGGATTGAATTCTTTCGATGATCTCTTTGGCGCGGTTCTCCATGGCATTTTCCACAACCCAACGCACTAATACAGAAGAAAGCGGAGACATGATCGCAATGAATATAAGGAAAACAAGCAGATAGATCAGAAATATTTTTTGACGAAAACTAAGCATAATCCCGTTTTGTTAAATTCTCATATCCCGTCTTCGTGATAACGACCGTATCCTCTAAGCGGACACCACCCAAGTTGGGTATATAAACACCAGGTTCA
>CAZOAX010000072.1:0-8711 GCA_964577735.1 uncultured bacterium | reverse complement strand
GGCCAGTTGCCCAGCACTTGATCGGGCTCGTTCCAGACCTCGTAGATCGCGAGACTAATGACCGTTCTTTTTCAACTTTTTCAAAAGCCACAAAAGAAATGGTTACATTTATTTTAAAAGAAAAAATCGGGGAGTCGGCAGCGCGCGCGCTAGGAACACTTACTGGAGCCTTAGTTAGAAGCTATGATTTAGATTTAAATCCCGGTAAGGTTTATAGATCCGGCCTGAAAGATACTTTAATTCTTTACCATCCGGATGATCCGAAGATAAACCGATCCTCTTTGAAAAAAAATCTGGATAAACATGAGATCACAGCAGAAAATAAAGCCTCTCATCGATTTGTCCTGTTGAACAGTACAGGGATTCAAACAGAAGATATCCACGACACCTTTGTCACAGAGTTTGAAGAAACTGCAAAGCATATTGCGGAATTTATCCATAACAAGCCCTTTGACCTGATAGCTTTTTCCAATGCCGATTTAGAAATGGACTTTGGAGCATTGGAACCTGACGAAGGGGTTTTAAATTTTATACCAAAGTCTGAGTCCATATTGGATTTTGGAGAACTGGATTCTAATGAAGAAGTTTTGAACTTTAAACCAAAAAATGAAAAACCAACTGACTATATTGCCGAGCTTGAAAAATTTCTGGAAGGTCTGGACGAGGAAGATCGAACCAACTCCAGTTCATGACTATTAAGGCATTTTCCAACATAACATATATTATCAGACGTTCTTCTCGCAATTCCCGCAATCTTTCCTCTGTTCCCATAAGCTCATCCACTTTTAATTAATGCCCGTATAGGCATGTCAATTTAATTTCATTTGATTAGCAATATGAATTTGAATATGGTGAAAATTCAACATTTACGTGGAAGGAATTATGCGACTAAGCTTCGTCATAAAAGGGTTGTTTTTGACACATACTCTCTTATTTTATACTGAAATCCAGGCTGCCACTGTGGTTGGGATTGAACTTATGGGCACACCGGAAAGTTTGGAAATCGCTACTGCAGCAGATGATGATAGTAATGCCATTACTGTATTTACTCAATCTAGCCAAATTGGATCCCGCTATTCTCTAGGCAACCTCTTATGGGAGCCAAATGTTATCATTTCTAATGGTCTTTCGACAAAATCAGCTCCAGATATCGCGATGGATGCCACTTCGACCGCTCTTGCTGTTTGGCAAGGCTTGGATTCCGGAACTAGCGATACAACAATTGAAGCAAACCATTTTAGTGGTGGAGCTTGGGACTCTTCTGTTATTTTAGAAGGGCCCATTCCGGAAATCTTAGTAGGGCCTACTGTTGCCATGAATGGTTCAGGCGGCGGCGTTGCTGCGTGGGCCCGTCAAAGTCTTCTTTTCCCAATTACTCCTAATGAGATCCATGCAAGTTTTTATAACGCTGGGGCATGGCAACCATTTGAGGTTATTGGGACGCAAGGATTTTCACCTGTCCAAGCAGCTTACAGCGCAAATGGCAATGCCGGAGTAATTTGGACCTATCTCAATGATATTTACGTTGCGACCTCAAATGGATTGACGTGGCTGCCTGAAACATTACTTGATTCATCTGGCTCCTCTTCCCCAGATATTGGAATGGATGCAAATGGCAATGCAATTGCAATCTGGATAGACACCTCCGATAACATCATTTGGAGCCGTTTTGATGGAGCAACCTGGTCAACTGGACAAGTGTTATCTTTAGCATCTGGAATCTATCCTGCCAAAATTGCTGTTGCTCCAGCTGGAGAAGCTGTAGTCGTTTGGATAGATAGCGATCAAATGATACAAATGAGCCAATTTAATGGGAGCACATGGAGTGCGCCCACACCGATCGCATCAGGGATTCTTCAAGACATTACGATGGATAGTAATGGCAACACCCTTATCGGATGGAAAACCTTAACAAACGAACTCTATACAGTCTATCTCCCCCTTGGTGGCTCATTAGAAAATCCCCTATATATCACAACGGGAGCAGATTCTATCGGATCGATTGATTTTGCACTTTCAAGCAGCGCAACAGTAGGTGTATCTGCTTGGAGGGAATTACGTCCTGGAGAAGGACAAGCAGATTCTTTTGCTACTTTCCTTCTCTTTGATGATCCAGCTCCAACTCCCCCAACCGGAATCACCGGCCGCGTTTGCAAAAACAATTTCGCCATGCAATCTGACCGTGTACACATCATCTCGTGGGATGCATCAACAGATCCAACTGTTGTATCATACTATGTCTACAGAAATGGCGTACTAATAGGTATCGTTCCATCAACAGGACCTCTCACATTTTATGACCATAACCGCCGTAAAGGTTCCCCTGATACTTACTCTGTCTATGCAGTCAATTCAGAAGGAACACTTAGCTCCCCTGTCAGTATTACTTTGGATTAAACATCCAACTGCAAGTGCCTATCAAATAGGCACTTGCTCATGAATAAAGAAGGTTTTAAAACAATTTCCGGATATGCTCGGAAATTGTTTTAATTAATGAATTTATTAAGGAGCCAAAATTACAGCGTCCGTAATAACTGAAGATGTTATTGTCTCAATTTTAAACTGATCGCAGCTAACTTCAACTATATGTGTATTACCGTTGAAAGCTGAAACAGTTGTTCCAACTGCGTTAGTTGAAACACCATAAGATTGAAAGTTTAAATCAAGGTTTCTTAAATGATGATGGGCTTCTGTATAATTATCAAAATTAAAGTTTCCAGTCAGATTAGTAGTTAGTTTGGATTGACGTGCAAATGTTTGAACAACTGTTAGTAGAGAATCATAATCTGTAGCTGTCAAAGTGAATTTAATTGAGTTAAATTCTAAATTATAAGTTACCGTAAATGGGGCTGTCAATAGATCTGTTAATTCAAGCACTAATGCTTGTTGAGTAGTAAGATCTGGAGCATTAACTGCGGCTGTAAAGCCCATCATAAATTTTCCAACTAGGCTTTGGCTTTGAACGATTGCATCTGTACGATATGTAAGCTCACCTTTGTTAGGGCAATTTTGATGAGCTGTAGCTTCGGTTGTAAAAGACATAAAACAAAGAGCAAATGTCGCAAGAGATAGTGAACGCAATTTGTTTAAAGAAATCATAATGGGTTCTCCATTTTAAGGTTGAATAATCATCTTTTTAAAGCAATAATCGACAAATTATGACTTTAAAAGAGTTTGTAAAAGGGACGTGGTCTATGAGTCTTAGTTAAGTTTTCCAGTCATGCCTGTAATTGTCAGTTTAGTTTAACAAAAAAAAATAAGTCAAATTATTATTTTATATTTGAAATTATCATTCACAAGTACCCTGCAACCATCGTTATGCGTAATATGGTTTCAAAAAGAGGTGAACACTCAACTCCCGGTCAATATTATACCGATCGTGTTCAATTTGGAATTTGGTCTAACCTTCGGCTTAAATTTTTACCAGGTGAAACCGACGTCGAGCAGCTCCCTATTTTTATAGGGGGCGATGATACGATCAGTATAACATCCAATTGCAAGTGCCTATTTGATAGGTACTTGCTAACTCATTTGATTTCTAAAAGAAAAACTACTAACGTGAACATTAAGCCTATTCTTTAATTTAACCCTACAACCGAGGTAAAAATGATGCATTTTAATAAAATTGCAAAAGCATCCCTATTGCTTTTGACAATGAATGTAGCCTGTTTCTCTTCCTATTGTGAAGGTGCCACTGTCTTCCCGGAAACCCCTATGGGAACGCCAAGTAGCACTGAGATTGCTGTTGCTGCAGATGACAGTGATAATGCAGTAGCAGTCTTCACCAATGGCAATCTTATCGAAGCCCGTTATTCCCCTGGGAATCAAACTTGGCAACCCAATGTGACCATCTCTGATAACAATGTATTCAAAGATTCACCGGATGTTGCAATGGACGGTTCATCGACAGCTCTTGCTGTCTGGAGAGCATCAGATGGAATTGAAACGAACAGATTAGTTGCAGGTGTTTGGGGCACGCCTGAAGCCTTAGAAGGACCAACCGCTGATCTCTTAACACCTCCGTTTGTAGCCATGAACGGTTCTGGTGGTGGTGTTGCAGCTTGGTCTAATCTCTCCTTATCTGAAATTCATGCTAGCTTTTTCACTGCAGGTGCATGGGCTCCTTTTGAAGTGATCGGGACTTCTGGTGCTGATACTAGAGTTGCCTATAGCACAAATGGTGATGCTGCTGTTATTTGGAGAGACGGCTCTGACATCTATACAGCCTTATCTATCGGGCTTACATGGCAACCTTTCACGGTCATAGATAGCACAGGAGGCAATATACCTGATATTGGAATAGATGCAACCGGCAATGCGATCGCCATCTGGAGCGGTAATAACGTTGCAGATACACTTGTGAGTATATGGGATGGTGCAACATGGTCTGCACCCCAAACGATTTCAGAAGCATCCGGTAATAGCTCACCTCAGATTGCTGTAGCTCCTAATGGAACTGCAGTTGCTATTTGGACAGATGCCACTCAAGATATCCAGCTCTCCCAGTTCAATGGAACATCTTGGACTGTGCCTGTAATCATTGGAAATAATGACAGCGATCCAGATCCTTCAATCTCAATGGATAGCACAGGCAATGCAATCATTGCGTATGTTACTAATGATGAAGTGTTCAATAGACTTCTTCCTTTAGGTGGCACTTTAGGTGATCCAGTACTCGTTGCGAGTGAAGACGAGGACATCATTGTTTTAGATGTGGCACTTTCCAGCGGATCTCTTATGGGTGTTCCTGCCTGGGGTATAGTGGAATTCGACGTCGGATTCTTCACTTTTGCTACATTTGTACTATTTGACTTAGCCCCTCCTCCTCCTGTCATCACTGGCAGTGTTTGCAAGAACAGTTTTGCAATGCAATCAGATCGTGTACACATCATCAACATCACCCCTTCAACAGATCCAACAGTTGTATCTTATTATATTTATAGAAATGGTGTATTGATCGGCATCGTTCCTGCAACAGGGCCTCTCACATTCTATGATCATAACCGTCATAAAGGTTCCGTTGACACCTATACTGTTTATGCAGTCACAAGCGGTGGCGTATTCAGCGAACCTGCAAGCATCACTCTAGACTAAAGACCTATAAGCTCAAGTGCATTAAGCACTTGAGCTCTCCTTCAAAATAAATAAACGAGGTAATCATGATTAACTTAAAAAAAACATCCCTGATGTTTTTGTCGTGCATTGCTCTTTCATGCGAGGGTGCAACCGTCCTACCCATCAGCGACATGGGTACTATTGTAAGCGGTGCCATTTCTGTTGCAGCAGATAACAACAGCAATGCTGTGACAGTATTTACAAATGATGATCAAATCGAATCCCGTTACTCTCCAGGTAATTTAGTTTGGGAACCCAATGTCATCATTTCCGATGGGATCGGAGTAAAGGACAGTCCGGAGGTTGCCATGGACGCAACATCTACAGCCCTTGCTGTATGGCACGGAGATGATGGGGATGATGAAACTATTGAAGCTAACGTTTTAACAGCAGGTGTTTGGGGGACTCCTGAAATCCTGGAAGGACCAACAGGCGGTTTAAATGCTCCTTCTGTAGCTATGAATGGATCTGGCGGAGGTGTAGCCGGGTGGACTTCAGGAATTGAAATACACGCAAGTTTTTACACAGCAGGTGCTTGGGTGCCATTTACAGTTGTAGCCAATTCATACGGAACAGTAAAGGCGGCTTATAGTACAAATGGAGATGCAGCTCTAGCCTGGTCTCAATTTGATATTGGGCTTAATAATATTTATGCTGTCACTTCTAATGGTTTCACTTGGCTACCTGAAACCCTTCTTGATAATTCAGGCACATCTTCCCCTGATATAGGGATGGATGCAAGCGGCAATGCTATCGCTATTTGGGGTGGTAATTTTGTAAATGATATTAAATGGAGCCGTTTTGATGGTGCTACTTGGTCTGCTGGACAGGTACTATCTTTAGCTTCAGGCAATAGAACTCCGCATATTGCCGTTGCACCCGATGGAACAGCAGTTGCTGTTTGGCCCGATGCTGCAAACGAGATTCAATTGGCCCAGTTCAATGGAACATCATGGACTGTACCAATACCTATTGCCTCCGGCACACTTGCAACAGTTACGATGGATAGCCTTGGAAATGCACTGATTGGATGGGTCACCCCAGCAAATGAGTTGTATAATGCCCTTCTTCCTCTTGGCGGTTTCTTGGATTTTCCTGTATTTGTTACGACAGGTATTGTTCCTATTCAACCAAACCAACCCGACACCTTAGATCTTGCTCTATCCAGTGGAACTAACGTCGGGGTGACAGCATGGGCTGAATCTTTTATTGAATTTCCTGGAGATACTTATGCAACTTTTGTTCTGTTTGCAGATGAGGTGCCACCCCTTCCACCAGCAGGTATTTCAGGTAGAGTTTGCAAAAATAGCTTTGCCATGCAATCAGATCGTGTACACATTATCTCATGGGACCCGTCTCCTGACGTAACTGTTACATTTTACTATATCTACAGAAATGGTGCGCTTATAGCGACCGTTCCTGCAGCAGGTCCATTCATCTACTACGACCATAATCGTCATAAAGGCTCACCTGATACCTATGACATCTACGCCGTTAACGGTGATGGAGTCTTAAGCACACCCGTCACCATCACTCTCGACTAATTCAATAGCCTTGGGTGGATCACACCCAAGGCCCTTTTAACCATCGAAAAAATTAAACGCTCGTTCGCTAGCCTATCGGCGCTCACTAAAGACGCAAAGGCGCAGAGCCTTCGGCCACTTCTAAACTATTAACTAAATTCTTCTTTATTTTTTTGTGCGAAGCACAAAAAAACGTGGTGACAAGAAGAAAGGAACTTTCTTCTTGTGAAAAGGAGCTCTTTACAACCGAAGGCTCTTTAGTCTCTGCGTCTTTAGTGAGCGCCGATAGGCTAGCGAACGAGCGTTGAATTTTTTACAAACTTGCTACTAGTCAGGCTTTAGGATATGCTACTTGAATGAAGATAGTTATACAGCGTGTTCAGTCAGCAGAAGTCAAAGTTGAAAATGTCATTGTGGGGTCGATTGAGGCAGGCTTGCTTGTTTTAGTTGGAGTGACCCATGGCGATACGTCTATGGAAGCGTGCTATTTAGCAAAAAAAATGGTTCAATTGCGCAAATTTGAAGATGATGAAGGGAAAATGAACCGTTCTCTTTTGGACATTAAAGGCAGAGCCTTGATCGTCTCTCAGTTCACCCTTTATGCCGATTGTGAAAAAGGACGCCGTCCCTCATTTGTAGACGCAGCACTCCCCTCTCATGCCAAACAACTTTATGAGCAGTTTATTGAAGCAGTAAAAAAAGAAGGGATTGAAGTGCAAACCGGAATCTTTGGTGCAAATATGAAGGTGGGCCTTGTGAATGACGGCCCGGTCACGTTATGCATTGAGAAGAATGCTTAGTTGTCACCTTTATTGCGCGGCATGCTGTCAGAATCTTTACGGCTTACTGACTTGGCTTTCTTTTTAAGTTCGTCTACATACAACGTGAGACTATCTAAGGCACTTTCAATATGCTGGTAAGGGATCGACTTGGATGCAGCCTCGATCATTTCCTTGCTCTGCCCAATGGTCTTCTGCAGCTGATGCAGAATCTTACTCGTTTTATCAGCAAGCGAGGATTCAAGCAACGTTGCATTGGCAATGTTTTTGTTTGTTTCATTTTTAGTTGAGGAAATGACATCGTAAAACGCACTGACATCTTCTGCTGAGATTTTTTTTCCACTCAGGCATTTATTATGAAATTTTTCTACTAATTCATAAAATTCTTGTGAACCTAAACGGTTGCTACGCTTTGCAGATTCTGCATTCATGAGATTTCCCCTTTTAACTGTATTATGAGGTAAATTAAAATTTACGTCAAACAATAGAAAGCAATTAACTCTTAATATGTTACGACAAGAGCCGCTGCAATAAAATCCATCCCGACAGCTTGGCAAATGGCATCCTTTGTTATGGGATCAGAATCAATATTCCATGTCACGGACTCATCTGTCACCCCCCATAAGGCACCAAACTGTTTGGCGTAATCCTGGTGATCTTCAGTCTTTGTAAATTCAGCTTGAAACTGATCAGAATTTACATCTCTTGTTTCCCAAAGCGCATCTACTGTTTTTAAAACATTTTCTTTCAAATCCACCCCTGTAAGATCTTTAACTTTAGCAAACTCCAGATGACGAATAAGGATGCCGCGGCCTCCGAAATAGTCATTTGCATGGGTAAAGTAGCTTGATGAACAAGGTGGTTCATAAAAAACTCCATTTTTTCCAACAAAGCCTTTATGAACGCCATGAATCAATTTTTTGGTGACACCCTCTATTCTGCTACTGAAAACATCCAACTTGAATTGCCACTCAGGATGTTTTTTGTCAGCTAATTCTGCAAGTTTATTTTTGAAAGACGCCAAATTTATAAAAGCGTTGATCAAAAGACCTTGATCCCCCGTCCATACCCAATTTTCGGCCCAATCGGGGTTCGTTGTATCTTTATAGGAAGAACCATCCACAAAAGCAAGCGGCCTTTCACCTACAAGAGCGGCTTGATCATCACCATTGAAGTGTTTTAAATAATTATACTGGGTTAATTCAAACCAACCTGAGAACCAAACCCATTGCTGATAAGCTGTAACTAAAAATTTTTCTGCCTCATCCGAATTTTTCTCACTGTAAAAAGCATA
>CAZOAX010000071.1:0-8718 GCA_964577735.1 uncultured bacterium | reverse complement strand
TCATCCTGATCGCAAAAGAAAATGATATCAGCATCAGCTTTTCCTAAAAGAGCACTAAAATTGCCGATTACGCCAAGACGCTCATTAGAAGGGAGAATCGTTATCTTATCAGGAAATCGTGCGGCATACTCTTCTAAAATGGCTTTTGTTTTATCCTTTGAACCATCATCTCGTGCTAGAATGCTGAAATCCTGAAAAGTTTGATCCAGTAGAGAATCAAGCTGATCCGCTAAGAAACGTTCACCTTGATAGCACGCTAATAGAACTAAGCAGGACATAAAATTCCCTTGGAAAGTTTCCAGGGAGCACCATAATGTAGGCCTCCAAGTGAGCTATGATCAATATAGGCAAGGTCTGTTGGCGGAGGATAAACAGGGAATCTAAGAGATATTTCATCTGCGCAAATAATTTGTTTATTTGGAATAAAATAATTGACGTGAAGTGTATATTCTCCCTCCCAAAGCATCTGAAAATCAATTTTTAGAGTAAATATATATTTTCCTGATGCTTTTTCGCATGTAAAAATGGATTCTCTACGATTTAGAAACGAGTGGAGGACTGTTTGCTGTCTTGCATTTTTGATTTCGATCCCAAAAATAGCTTCCTCAAGGGGTTTGAAAATCTCGCATTCAATATGAAGGTTGGTCGATTCATTTTGGTAGAAGAAGTCTAGCGTATGATCGAGTGAGACTTTGTTAATTTGCAATGCGTCATTTCCAACAGCTCCTTCCCAGGAAAAGGCCATATTCTTGGCTTCTTTCATATACTGGCTAAGCGCTTGATCGATGTTTCCGGATGAGATGACTCTGCCTTTTTCAAGTAGGATCCCCTTATTACAAAGAGCAGAAAGCGCCTGGCTATTGTGGCTGACAAAAAGGATGGTTTTTCCATTCTGGCTGACAGTGTTTAGTTTTTTCAGGCATTTTTCCTGAAATCTAGCATCGCCTACAGCTAAAACTTCATCGACGATCAAAATATCTGGATCAAGATGCGCCGCAATCGCAAATCCAAGACGGGCATACATACCACTTGAGTAGTACTTAACAGGGGTATCCAGGAATTTTTCAATCTCGGAGAATGCTACAATTTCATCAAATCTATTGTGGATCTCCTGTTTTTCCATCCCCAAAATAGCCCCGTTGAGAAAAATATTTTCTCTTCCGGAAAGTTCCGGATGAAATCCAGTCCCTACTTCGAGTAGGCTTGCGATCCTGCCTTTGATCGAAACACTACCACCGCTTGGCTCAATGATGCGTGAGAGGATTTTTAATAGTGTAGACTTGCCGGCACCGTTTTCACCGATAATGCCGATCCTGTCACCTTCATATAGCTGGAAAGAAGCATCTTTCAATGCCCAAAAATCTTCGTAGGTCCTTTTGGGGAGGGCTTTTCCTCTAGAAGCAAGATAATTCAGAAATTCCCTTGATGCGCGGGAGACAGATTCTACAATAGTAGAATAGGCTGGTGTGTGCGTCTGGTGGCAAATTTTATATTTTTTAGAAAGGTCGATCGCTTCTACTACTACGCTCATAATTTATCCGCAAATGTGCGCTCCATCTTTCTGAAATAAAAAAAGCCTGTAATGAGAAGTCCAAGTGCAATCAGTACTGAATATAAAATTGACACTCCGAGCAACGGATGGGAAACATTGAATATGGACCAGCGCATCCCATCAATGATCCCGACTATGGGATTTAAGAAATAAAAATATTGAAATCTTTCCGGGATAATGGATGTGCTGTAGGCAACCGGTGAGAGGATCATGCCAAACTGCATCATAAATGGGATCAGAATGCGAAAGTCCCGGTATCTGATGGTGAGGGCGGAGAGCCATAGTCCAAGACCGAAGCATAATGTCACAAGCAAGAAGAAAAATAGAGGAACAAAGACCAAGGTATAATGAAGCGTTCCGTCAAAAAATAAAAATAGCACAGCAAAAAAGATCATGTTTACAGCATAGTCCACAAGATGGACCATGATCTGGCTTGCTGGAATGATCATGCGAGGAAAGTAGGCTTTTGTGATCAATTGACTGTTGTTTAGGAGGCAATTACAAGCATCCATTGTCGCATTGGAAAAGAGCTGCCATGGGATCATGCCCGTCAAGAAGAAGAGTGGATAGTTCACCCCATCGGTTGGAACTTTTGCCACCATGCCAAAAATCAAGGTGAAGACAAGCATGGTCAAAACAGGTCGTAATATAGCCCAGGCAATCCCAAAAAAGGCTTGCCGATAGCGAACGGTAATGTCTCTTAAGGCAAAAAATACAAATAGCTCACGAAACCGAAAAATATCCTTAAGATATTCTTTATCAATCTCACCAGCCCTAAGCGTAATGGTCTTTTTAAAACGGAAACTTGTCATTATTAATAAAAACCGGTCTTTTAACTCGGGAGTTTATCATTTAATTCAGAAAAATAACATGGAAATTTGCGGGGGTTTTTGATCGCCCCCGCAAGGTTTTATAGAATAACGTAGATAGGCGTGCTTTCGCCTTGAGGATTGACAGCTGTCAATCCATAAACATCGACTTCACCTTTTTTGCGGTTGCCATCGATGTAGATATAGGGACCTGCAGCGGGGATAATGGCGATCAAAACTCCGTCAGATTCATTGCTTGGTATACCTGTTGGTGGCTGCACCCATTCTCCAAATAAAGAAGCTGTAAGGCACAGAAGTAGACATAAGTAACGATACGATTTTGATAGCGTTGTCATATGGGTGTCCTCATGGTTGACGGTAATTCTATGTTTTAAAATTAATTAGTTTATTCTTTTCAAGATTTGAGCTGATCCTTGATTGACAAATTAGACGTCCTCTCCTAACATTCTTTGCTTTAAGCAAAAGGATTAGTATGAAAGGGATTATTCTCGCAGGTGGAAGTGGAACAAGGCTGCATCCATTGACCTTGGGTGTTTGTAAACAGCTTTTACCAGTTTATAACAAGCCGATGATCTATTATCCCTTGTCCATCCTGATGCTTGCCCATATTAAAGACATTTTGATCATTACAACACCGGAAGATCAAGCGCAGTTCACACGCCTTTTAGGGGATGGATCCAATCTTGGAATTAAGCTTTCTTTTGCAGTTCAGGAAAAACCAAATGGGCTTGCTGAAGCGTTCATCATTGGAAAGGAATTTATCGGAGAGGATTCTGTTGCGCTGATTTTAGGTGATAACATTTTCTATGGCAGCCACTTAGGGCCTCTTCTTGAAAAAGCAAGAAACAGAACAACCGGTGCGACTTTATTTGGTTATCCGGTGAAAGACCCGGAAAGATATGGAGTGGCCGAAATCGATGCAAACGGTAAGGCCTTGTCACTGGAAGAAAAGCCGGTACATCCAAAATCTGATATCGCCGTGACCGGCCTGTATTTTTATGACAACCAAGTGGTGGACTTTGCTCATAATCTCAAACCTTCTCCACGTGGAGAGCTTGAGATCACCGACATCAACAAAGAGTATTTAAAGCGGGATCAGGTCAGCGTAGAAATGCTTGGAAGAGGGTTTGCCTGGCTTGACGCTGGCACATTTGATAGCTTGATGCAGTCAAGCCAATTTGTGCAAGTGATCGAAGAACGGCAAGGCCATTGCATCGCGTCTTTAGAGGAGATTGCATTCAAGCAAGGCTTCATCGATCAAACGCAGCTCGAAGCGCTTGGTGTAAAACTTGGGAAAAGTAGCTATGGCAAATATTTAACGGATGTTGTTTTAAAAGAGGCCCAATATGCGTAATCCTACAAACATTTTAGTGACTGGCGGTGCCGGATTTATCGGATCTGCTTTTATTCGTCATGTACTTTCTTTGGAAGAGTTCAAAGGGACGATTATTAATTTGGATGCACTCACTTACGCAGGAAACATTCAAAATCTGCAAAGTGTAGAAAATGATCCGCGCTATATTTTTGTGCATGGCGATATTCGCAACGAGGCGCTTGTGAAGCATTTGATTCAGGAAAATAATATCGATACCCTGATTCATTTTGCAGCTGAAAGTCATGTGGACCGCAGCATCTTGGGCCCACAAGCCTTTTTAGAAACAAATGTGATGGGAACCTTTCATTTACTTGAAGCCGTCAAGGCATTTCCTCATGTCCACTTTCACCATGTATCCACAGATGAAGTATATGGATGCTTGGGAGAGACAGGACTTTTTACCGAATCCACTCCTTATAGCCCAAACTCGCCCTATTCTGCCTCAAAAGCGGCTTCTGACCATTTGGTGCGATCTTTTGGTGTGACATACGGGATTTCTACTTGCATTTCCAATTGCAGCAATAATTACGGGCCGTTTCACTTTCCTGAGAAACTGATCCCTCTCATTATCCTGAATTGCAAGCAAAGAAAGCCGCTTCCGGTCTATGGAGAAGGCACTAATGTGCGCGATTGGCTCTTTGTGGACGATCATGCCAAAGCTCTCTATCTCTTATTGAAAAAAGGCCGCAAAGGCGAGACCTACAATATCGGTGGTGAGCAGGAATGGCGCAATATCGATATCATTCATCTTATTATCCGTCTTCTATCCAAAATTGAGGGGATCAATGAAAGTGAATTGACGGGGCTTATTCACTACGTGAAAGATCGCCCTGGCCATGATTTCAGATACGCGATCGACTGTTCAAAAATTAAGAATGAGCTTGGCTGGAAACCGTCGGAAGAGTTTGAAGCACGCCTGGAAGAAACGATCCAGTGGTATTTGAATAATCCTGAGTGGGTAGAAAACGTCCTGAACGGCAGCTACCAAGCTTGGGAAAAAGCCAACTACGCCGAACGCTAGTTGTAAACGTTCCCGTACGCGTTCCCGTTCCCGGTGTTTTTCGGGAAAGGGAACGCGTACGGGAACGGGAAAGGTTATTTAGGAATGGGCCTATTACTGGAGGTAGCCGAGCATCCCGAGGATGTGTCTGACTTCCACATTGGAAAGATAGTAATACATGTTATCTTTCTGATCTTCAGATGGCTCTTTGATGCCAGGGTACTTCTTGGAATCATCATAGAAACCAAACTCTTGATTTAATGAGCCATTATTGACTTGAGTTGCCGCCCAGGATCCAAAGCTCTGTTCGCCTGTCGGATGAAAAGGTCCATTTGGGTCGTTGATCTCCATAGCAAGGTCATTTGCAATTTCGTCAATTTTAGCAGCCAATCGCTTTTTAAATTCCTGAATAAAAGCAGCTTTGCTCAATAACTTGCCGTCATAAGTATTTAACGTGTATTTGTGCTGATCTTCATTTGCTTCTGCATGACCATTTAATCCAAGTGTTTCACCCACCTGAGCAAGGTATCCAGTTGTCAAATGCGGAATTTGATGATGGATTGGTGTATTATACTCGTCTTGTTTTGGTGCCATTTCGCGAATTAATTGATCGAAAAGAGCATTTTTATGTCCGTTAATTTTGATCTGAACACGTGTTGCAAAGTCCGGGCTTGCGCTGTTGTTAAGTAGGTTATCTGAAATTTGTTGTACAGTGTAGACTCTTCCTGGATTGCATCCTCTAAAGGCCGTGGTCAAGGGTCTCATCCAATCTGCTTGAGCTTGGTCTTTTTCTTGAGAGATCAAGGTCATCACTTGTTTGAATTTTAGGTGGAATTCCTGATTGAGGGTGTTGTCTTTAAAAAAGGGAGCATTGCCGCCAAGAGTCGTGCTTCCTTGCCCGTGATCAAATGCCAAATTTAGATTAGGCGATGTATATCCATGTGTGCCACTTCCATCTTCATTTAAAATCGCTTGATGCTTATGCAGTAAGTTGGTGAATTCTGCTTTTGAGATCAAATTGCCTTCAAATTTCTTGGGGGCAGGCAGTGGTTCAAAGGCTTTATTTGTTAATTTGCTTGATTCATCCCATTTTCCTGTGACAACTTGTACTGTCGGGGCAGAAGTACCACTTAGCTTGGTATCAATTTTTTTTGTAAGATCTGATAGTTTTTTTGAGTGGGCGCGTGAAAAAAGATCCCCTAGGCGATGAAAGAAGGTGCGGAAGTGATAGAAACATCCGGCATCAGCATAATGTACATTTGCATCTTTGTCTGCTTTGGATACAGTCTCCAGGTAGTCTTTTAAAGCTTGTAGTGCAGCTTTATCTTCTGTATTGGCTTTGTATGCGTTATAGGCACTTTTGTAGAGCTCATTCATCGTCACGACGGCAGATTCATTATTAGCAAGATTTTTAACTTCGAAACGGCGTCCATAGGAGCGACCTACTTCGAATGTGATTTGCGCAAGCGCCGGGTTGTTTATAGTAATATTGCTAATATTGAGTGGCATAGTCTAAACCTTCGTTTTTTTTCGTCGATTCTAACAAAGAAATATTAATCTTTTATTAAGATGAGGTTACTAAGAGAAAAAGAGAGGCGTTCGCCTCTCTTTTTATTGATTTTTAGGGTTTTCGGATCACGACGGTAAAGCCATTGCCCACTTTATCATCTACATCTTGAACGGCCACGACCGGCCAGCCATAATGGTCGCAAATGTCAATAAAATCTTGAGTGATCCAGACGGAGTAATGCCCATGGTGGTCAGGAACGGGCGGATTAGGATAGTCATGGTTTTGAATGATCTCGGCAAGGGTCGTGCGGGGCCTGTCCTTATCAAAAGTACGTTCTTTATGCGGGACGATCATGTAGACAAGGCCGCCTGGTTTGATGACTCGAAGCCACTCTTTGATGCTTTTGACCGGGTCATAGAAGTGCTCGATCACGTGGGAGTTAATGACGAAATCCCAGGTATTGTCTTTAAAGGGAAGGTCGTCGCCAGGCGCCACAATGTCTACTTTTAAGCAGTAGCCGTACATTTTTTTTTCTTCAATCTTGAATGCGGTAGTATAATCGTCCGTATAATCAACATTGAGGGTATTTAAACCGAACTGGTTATGAATGGATGCGCCAATCTCAATGCCCCGTTTTCCATCTAATAGTTGGTGTGCAAGCGGGCTTTCATTAAATTTAAAAGGATTGAGCGTGGCCGGTTTTTTAGGTTTATGGTTTTTTGCTTCGATTCGATAGGGATTTTCTTCAGCACCCTGTAGATGGGCGGATATCAGAGCAATAAAAAGTGAAGTTTTTAAAAAATTAGCAATACTCATGGTTGCCTTTGGATTTGGTTGGCAGTATTTGTAACTGTAAATTTTATTTTACTCAAGTAAATCTGCAATAATAGGAGTGATCAGCACTTGCAAGCAGTTCTGCATCGCCTTTGCTGTTCCCATATGCATAGAGAGTGTAATCAGATCTTGGTCCGAGCAGAGCTGTCAGCCGGTTCATTTTTTCCGGGCCATAGCAATTGGCGCCTTCAAGTTTTCCTGTCAGGCAATGGTTGTTATCTACAGCTGCTTTTGAGGCTAGAACATGATCAAAACCCATGGCATCAACTAGATAGTCCAGATAAAAAGAAAGATTTGCACTCACAAGAATGCAAGAGTGCCCTTGGCTTTTATGCCATTGAAATTTTGCGAGCCCTTCTGGTTTGACAAGTTTCAGGAGGGGTCCCATCGCAAATTTTTTTCCTAGTTCTTCCACTTGGCTGATTGGCATTCCTTTTAAAAATGTTGTCAAAATCAGTTCTTTAGCTTCTTGTCTGGTAATATTGCCAAATACAAATAAAGACAGCTTGGGAAGGATTCCAAGTAGTTTTAGAATGGTCTTTTTAGTTCCAAACGAATACCTTAAAAAGGGTAGAAGAGTATCAGATTTGGTCAGGGTGCCATCAAAATCAAAGGCAGCAATAGAAGGCCGTTGTAATGTCATTTTCACTCTTCTCAAAATAGATGCAAAACCCTAGTATAGGACTAAAGCGAATTTTTAGGATTAATATGATTTGGATTCTCCCTCTTCTTTTGTTCGTATCCTCTTGCTGTGGGCCTTACTGCAAAGACAATAGCAACGGAAATTTCAATTCATTTACCCAAGTCATTGATCCGCTCAGCTTCTCTGAAGTGATTATTCCCTACGCCATCGAATTGCGCCGTACTAAGCGTCTTCGATTGGAAGATTCTGTGGTCTACTATAATGATAATTTTGCTGAAAGGTACCGGGTGATCTTCTCTTCACAAGAAATTCTTGAAGTTTGTGAATGCCGTCATTTGATCGTCTCTGTCGTAGAAGGCTTACTTGAAAGAATGAATGCATCTCCTGGCATCGTAGAAAGTTTTGATCATTTTCCTATAACAGCTGATGACCTCGAGTTGTATTTTAGTTTTGAAAGCTACGATATCGAGTTCAATGATGGTACCTATATTGCCTGGATGTCCCTTCATGATGGCTTGGTGCGTTATTTGAATGGGCTTGTTAAAAACCCACGTATCGACTTCTGGGATGCTCGCATAGAGCCTTACTACAAGAGCTTGCAGTTTGTTCAGATAGAAGATGCCGCTGAAGAATTTGCGCCACCTGCTGTTTCTCACACACCGAAGCATTCGCAGGATTCTCGCATCATGAATTTATGACCTATCTGTCCAGTTTAAGAGATCAGCTGTTCATACTGGCTTCTGTTGAGCACGACTTAGAGCAGGAACTTGTTCCTGCCCTTTTTGGCGATGGGGTAGCAAAAAAAGGGGTGTTGAACGGTGTATGCTATTTTTTGTGTTCAGATCAACAGGATCTGAAAGTTCAACTCAAAGCTAATCTCAACAAGATCAGAGATCTTTTTGACGACGCACGCGATCGTTTGCAAAAGGCCTGCATCGATCATTTTGAAAATCTTCAGAACGAACTTGCAGATG
>CAZOAX010000070.1:4058-8781 GCA_964577735.1 uncultured bacterium | reverse complement strand
GCATCATCCGTGACTTTTGAGGATTTCAAAAGTTCCAGTTGTTTCGTTAACTCTTCACTGGTTGTTTCGTGGCCTCCACCAATGACGTAGATGGGTTTCAATCCGGCTTTTTTTGCTTCTTTTAATTTACTTTCCAATTGAGCATCAGTCATTTTTAAACGATTGCGTTCATAGGAAGTACCGATCAGAGTAAATTCTCCCCCTGCATCTTTGATCATTTTACCAGCAATATCTTTTGTAAAGGCTCCAGGACTTGAATCATTAATTAAAGAAGTGCCAAAAGTGATTCCGGAATCGGGAAAAGCCGCTTTAATTTCCTTCAAACGAAAGAAAGGTAGCGCTACATATAGGCTCTGGAATATTTTCCCGCCTTTTTCGGTCACAGAATTGAGGAACTCAATGCAGTCATCAATCGAAAAGTCTGCTTTAAGCTCGATAATAAAAAATGGGTGGTTCATATTCTATTTATACTCTATTTATGACTTTGAAAGCTTGTCAAAAAGCTTTTGGCATGATCAAAGATGGCAGCCGCCCATGACACCAAAGTTTCAAATGTACTTGGTGCATACAGGTATAATCCATAATAAAAAAGCCCAAAAAATATAAAACCTAGAATCAGTCGCATAGCCTTTCCTATTTCTTTATAATGATATACGTAACGAAAATAAATTTCATTGTCAATAGGTCTATTTTGACTTTTAAATAAAAAATTTACTATAATGAAGGATAGATGAGCGAGTGATAGTAAATCAAAAGTGAGAGACCCTCACAAAGGAGCATACTATGGCTAAGGAATCTAGACACAGAAGAGACGAAAGGAAAAAGCCTCAGATGACCCTCAAAGAACGGCGTGCCAAAAAGCATGAGAAGAAGCACCCGCGGGACATCCCTACTGTTGAAAGTCCTACACTAGAATAGCAATATTCTAGTGTTTCGCTCGGCCGGCTTTGCTCATGTCAAAGCCGGCCCTTTTTTTTTGCCCTGACCCCGTTCTCAAAATATAACGTTCCCGTTCCCGTACGCGTACCCGACTTGCATTTTTTCTTTCCCTTTCCCCATAAAATAACGTTCCCGTTCCCGTACGCGTTCCCGTACCCGACTTGCATTTTTTCTTTCCCTTTCTCCTTAAAACTTTAATAAAAAAAGAGATTTGGACATGGGAACGTTTTCTCAAACAATCGGGTACGGGAACGCGTACGGGAACGGGAACGTTATTTGGGGAAAGGGAGCTTGCGATTACCAAGCAGGTACGATAGCGCCTTTATACCTCGTCTTTAGAAACTCTTTCATCTTCTCAGATGTGAGTGCTTGTTTAAGAGCCTGAATATCCTCTCGCGCTTCATCACCTTCGCGGATAACGAGGATATTGGCGTAAGGGGAGTCTGTTGATTCTTTTGCAAGAGCATCCTTTAGCGGGTTTAATCCGGCTTCAAGGGCGTAGTTGGTGTTGATGGCAGCAAGATCCACGTCAGCTAATACTCTTGGGATCATCGCGGCGTCTATTTCCACAAATGAGAGGTTTTTCGGGTTTTTGGTGATATTGAGCAATGTCGGGTTGCTCTTCTTGTCTAGCTCAACAAGCTTTTGTGATTCAAGAAGATATAATGCCCTTGATTCGTTGGATGGATCGTTAGGGATGGCCACTTTGCTTCCATCTTTTAACTCAGTCATTGCTTTGATTTTATGCGAGTATAATCCCATCGGTTCAATTTCAACAGCTGTCAATTCGATAAGTGGGTAATGAAAAGCTTCTTTCTGCATCTCCAAAAAGGGGCGGTGCTGGAAGAAATTGGCATCTAGTTCTTTGTCTGCTAGGGCGCGATTTGGGATGTTATAATCATCTGTTTCAATGATGATCAAGTTCACGCCTTGCTGCTTGAGATCTTCTTTAACAGACTTTAAAATCTCTGCATGGGGGACCGGAGATGCTGCAACTTTTAGCCCTTTTTCACTGGATGTGCATGCGGCGAGTAAAGCAAGAAAGATAAAATAGCGCATTCAAAGGCCTCTTTTTGTTGTGACTTTTCGTGCCCAGACGTTTCCAATATATTGAATGACTTGAACAAGAATAATGAGCAGAACGCAAGTTAAAATCATAATGTCGGTATTGAAACGATTATAGCCGTATTGGATTGCTACTTGCCCAAGACCACCGCCGCCAACAAGTCCTGCCATGGCACTTAAACCGACTAAATTGACAAGTGTGAGTGTCATGCCTTGAATAATACCGGGTAATGCTTCTGGCAGTAGAACTTTAGCGACAATCTCGTAGGTGCTCGCTCCCATCACTTCTGCAGCTTCAAGGATGTTACGATTGACATCTCTTAAGTTTGTTTCAATAACTCTTGCAATAAACGGAGCTGCAGCCAAGGTCAACGGTACAATGGACGCTGTAGTTCCAAGGCTTGTTCCGACAATTGCCCTTGTAAAGGGGATTAACGCGACCATTAAAATGGCAAAAGGGAATGATCTTCCAATATTGACGATCAGCTCGAGTGTTTTATAGATGTAGGGATTGGATTTAATGTGATTTTTGCTCGTAATAGTCAAAAGTATCCCAATCGGTAGACCGATTAGAAAGGCAAAAAAAGCAGAAGCAAATACCATATAGAGGGTATTCAGGGTCTGGATCGGCAATAGCTGAAGTGCCAGATGGATGTTGTCTTCACTCATTTTTCTAAGACCTCGTAGGCAACTGATTGGGATTTAAGGTAGTCTAAAGCAGAAGCGATTCCTTCTTCTTTTCCGTTCAGTTCAACGATCAGATTACCAATGATGGTGGTTTGGAAGTGGTCGACCCAGCCTAAGAGAATATTTGCCTCTATGCCAAAATTTTGGATCAGACGGGAAATGACAGGCTCACCAGCAGCATCGCCTCTAAAGCTTAATCGTAGCAGTTTCCTATTAGGCGAGCTTTCTTTAAAGAATTCATCCGGCAGTTCATGGGTTGCGTTTTGCAACAACTCTTTAGTGAGGAGCTGTTTAGGACTATAGAATACTTCAGAAACAAGCCCTTGTTCGATGATCTGGCCTTTATCCATGACAGCTACTTTATTGCAAATGCGGCGGATCACTTCCATTTGATGGGTGATCAGGAAGATAGTCAAGCCAAGCTTTTGATTGATCTTTTTAAGAAGATCCAGGATTTCTTTTGTGGTCTTGGGATCAAGAGCGGATGTAGCCTCGTCGCATAGTAAAAGTTCAGGTTCAGTTGCAAGCGCGCGTGCGATGCCCACTCTTTGCTTTTCTCCACCACTTAAAGTGGAAGGATAGGCATCTTTTTTGTCTTTTAACCCAACAAGTTCTAAAAGTTCATCTACACGTTTTTCGATGTAAGTCGGAGCAGCATTTGCAAGTTCCAGGGGAAAAGCAATATTTCCTCCCACTGTTCGGGAAGAGAGTAAGTTGAAATGCTGGAAGATCATGCCTATTTTTTTTCTAAAATTACGTCGATCAAGGCCCTGGTAAAGGGCAATATTGCATCAATTAAAAAAAATAGTCCCGGAGGTCGGAGTCGAGAGAAGAGCAAGCGCGCGTATAAGCGATGATTTACCAGCGCCACTTTGGCCGATCATGCCAAATATGTCTCCTTTTTCAATTTTCATGGAGACATTATTTAATGCTGTTACATTTCCATTTTCAGTAGGAAAAGTTTTAGTGAGAGATTCTATGTGGATCATTCTGCTAAATTTATCAGCTTCATAATAAAAAACCAAGCGAATTTAATAGTAGTAATAATTTTACATATTAATATGTTCTTAATAAATTTATGTTACAATTTTATGAAAAAACATAGGAGAAATCAGTGGGCGTAGTTACAAGTCATTATTGTAAAGATTGTCATCATGCTCCAGCAGTAAAGGAATCCAAAGGGATCAACCTGTGCTCGCGCATTGCTTCGCACGCCTATGTGACTGGAAAAACATTTACAGCTCATCCTATTACAACGGCGCTTCTTGTTACAGCTTTAATTGCAACTACAGTGGCGGGGGCTGTCTTACTTGGAACAGGTTTAATGATCCCAGGGATAGCTCTTATGAGCGTTGCTTATGCCGTGGCAATCCTAAGCTTAACGCTATTTATTTTAGGAAGAAGAACTGTAGACGCAAATGAGCATAAAGCAGCGCACTCTTTTGAAAATATGCAAAATTTTATCCAGAAAGATCAAAAAGTCTGCCTTGTCTTAGAAGCGACCCATGATTACAACGGTGCATTCAATACAAAAGGCCCCAAAAAATGGGAACGGAACTACCCTGTTATCCACATAAAAGTTTCCAACATTCAAGAACAGGAAGAGGCGATAAAAAAAGTGGCTGCAGTCGCCAAAATTCAAGTGCTCTGGCTGGCCGGCCATGGAAATCGTGGGGGAATCAAGCTTGCTGATGATGGAGAATCTCTCAATAGAGGTAATGTCGACCTGCTTGCAGAAGCGTTTAGTTATTTAGAGGAAGATGCAACGATTGTCTGTCAGTCCTGTAAAACAGGAAAACTATCAAAAGACAATCCCGATGAGGCGAATATAGCAAGTCGCATATCTGAAAATGCACCGGGGCGTCCTGTGATCGCACCCACAAAATCTATTTCATATGATCACATATTCATGAAAGGTGGGAAGCATCCCAAGATCAGTATGGAAATGCATAAACTTGGCAAGTATGGAACCGCACTTGATACCCTTACACCTAATTTCATCGGAAAATATTTCCGAAACAGCGTCATGAAT